>NZ_JAMYLP010000052.1:0-38529 GCF_040318085.1 Mesorhizobium sp. M1322 | reverse complement strand
TCTGTCGCCTTCGGCGACATCTCCCCCTCGAGGGGGGGAGATTGCCGCCGCATTTGCCATTGTCGCCGAAACCGCTGCCGACGTTTCGGCGCGCGAGGCTTTGCTCGATCGCGCCATGGGGCCGAAGCGCCGGAAAAAATCATCGGAAAAGCTGCGGCGCGGCCGCCGGCCTTCGGAAGGCCTTTCCTTTGTCGCGCGCGATGTGTCGGGCGCCCTCACTGGCACCGTGCGGCTCTGGGATGTGGTGCTGGGCGAGGGCGGTCGGGCAGCCCTGCTGCTTGGCCCGCTCGCCGTCGATCCGGCAATCAAGAATGCCGGCATCGGCTCGGCGCTGATGCGCCTTGCGATCACTGAAGCCACGCACCTCGGCCATGCGGCGATCCTGTTGGTCGGCGATGCGCCCTATTACGAGCGCTTTGGGTTTTCGGCCGAAAAAACCGGCTCGCTGGCCATGCCCGGACCTTATGAGCGGCACCGCCTGCTGGCGCTGGAACTGGTGGAAGGCGCGCTCGCCGAGGCGCGGGGCACGCTGAGGGCGGCAGGGCGCAAGCTGAAGGCACAGCGGCTGCCGCTCGCGGCCTGACGAAACAAGCCGCCGCCCATCGGGCGGCGTCTTTTTTCATCCCGGATTGGAGTGGATCAGCCGATCAGCTGGCTCAGCGCCATGGCGACGCTCATGTCGCCTTCGACCTTTATCTTGCCGGACATGAACGCCATGGTCGGGTTGAGATCGCCTGATATCAGCGCCTCCAGATCATCGAGCGAAAGCTTTATGGTGCAGTCGGCTGGCGCGTCGGTGGTCGAGACGTCAGCGCCGTCGATCACGATGACACCGTCGTCGCCGGTATCGAACTTCACGGAACGATCGAACCCGGCACTCGCCACGCGCGCGCTGATCTTGTCGGCAATTTCCTGAACGCCCATGGCCGTTCTCCTCGTCTCGTTGCGTTTGTCGCACCCATTGGCACTTCGGTCTGGGGCACTTCGGTCTGGCCGAAGTCGCCGTCTTGCGCATTTCGCGATCACGGTCGCTGGCGCATATAGCTTTGGGTTGACGTTTACGTCAACGCGGTTCCCCGAGATAAGGATGGTTTTATCGCCGCAGCGAAGCTGGGTTGTCCAGAGAGGCAGCCGAGAGAGGGATGGCGGTCCCATCGCATTTAGCTGGACACTGCCGGCAAATGACCGCTACCATCGCCATGTGGATCTGAACCAGATTTCAGCTGGGGCCAGATTTCACCTGGTGATCGAGTGCTCGAAGAACCGAACAGAAATCCCGGATCCCATCGTTATGGGAAGCCGAGCTTGTGGTGGCCACCACCGCTGGGTTGATGGCCTGCGGGCCTGATCCAAGCTGAAAATTTAATTTCGTGTTCAGAGAGACACCATCATGAATACCATGCTTTCCGTGGAAGCCCGGGAGACCGCGCTTGCCGTGACTTTTTCATCAGGCGAAACCGTCTGCTATCCGTGGCTTTGGCTAAAGGATAATGCGCCATCGGCGTTTCATCCGCAGACCGAAGAGCGAATATTCGACCTGACCAGCGTAGACCCCTCGCTCAGACCCGTCAGCGTGCAAGACAGAGGCGGCGCTGTGAGCATTGTCTGGCCGAACGACCAGGCTGGGGAGGAATTCCCGGGCCATTTCTTTGAATCTTACCGTCCGGGCAGAAAGCGGGACGATCCGGCTGACATCGCCCCGAAACTCTGGGACGGCTCGATCGATCTTGAAACCATACCGCGTCACTCCGCCGGAGACCTCTTTCAGAGCGATGCCGATCTGCTCGCCTGGCTGAAAGCAACGGCTGCATACGGGCTCTCCATCGTCGATGGGCTTGACGATGATCCCGACGCCGGGCGGCATGCGGCCGAGCGGATAGGATTCCTGCGCCAGACAAATTTCGGTACCATGTTCGAGGTCGTGTCGATGCCGAACCCGAACAATCTGGCCTATACGCCGGGCGCCCTGCCGTTACACACCGATCTCGCCAACCAGGAGGTGCCGCCCGGCTATCAATTCCTGCATTGCCTCGCCAACGAAGCTGAAGGCGGTGGATCGGTCTTTGCCGACGGGTTTGCGGTCGTGGCCGCATTACAGGCGGAAGATCCGGAAGCTTACCGTCTCTTGTGCGAGGTCGAGATACCCTATCGGTTTCACGATGAAAACTACGATCTGCGCGGTCGGTTTCCTGTGATCGTAACTCGACGCGATGGAGAAGTGACAGAGTTGCGGTTCAACGCCCATCTTGTCGATGTCATCGACCTTCCCTCCGACATATGCGCGCCCTTTTATGCGGCTTATCGCAAGCTGATGATGATGATCCGCGGCTCGCGTTTCCAAATCGCCTACCGCCTCAAGGCCGGCGAAATGGCGGTCTTCGACAATCGCCGGGTGCTGCACGGCCGCCAATCGTTCAACCCGAACACCGGGCGGCGACATTTGCGCGGATGCTATGTCGATCGGGGTGAGTTTCAGAGCCGAATTCGCGTCCTCTCCCGATAGCGGCACGACGATCATCGCCGATGTGCGGTCAGCGGGGGGTCGGTACCCAAGTCTGGAACTCTGACGGACGTTGCTCCGGTGGTTGTTTGCCCGGAAGCCGGCGACCATCAGGGCAGTTACAGGGTTTGCCTCATTCAAACAGACGAGGACAGTGGCCAAGCCTGTCCCTAGCGTGGACTCGGCCTCATGCGCTCAGGGTAGTGTAAAGGGACCATGACAGCAGCTTCAAGAGCGGTCATCTCACGCGGCGACCGCGTCAGGGGAGGTAGGATGAACCCGTATCCGGCAGGCGAGGATCACGACCCCATGATGGCGATACAAGAGGGGGATGTTCAGTCATGAGAATCAAAAGTCTGATCAAGCGTGCCGAGAAGGTGGACAGAGCATTCAAGGAGCTCGAAGCCGATTTGGCGGATGCGTTCGATGAGTGTCTCAAGCTAGACGACCAATCGCCGTTGGATGACGTCCCGGATGAGAATCTCGCGGCAAAGAATGACAACTCCCAGCCTGAGGACGATGCGGACACTCCCGAGATCCCAATACGGCTGACTTCCCACGCACAAACCCGACTGGCTGCGTTAAATGCCGTTGATGGGCTCTTTGACGATGCGCGGGAGTATCTGGAGGAGATCAACACGAAACTGTCGGAGATCGCGACCTCGCATCATCTGACAGGCGAATTCCTGAAGCTGCTTCACGGGGACATTCTTCGCGCCAACGAACTGGAACTGGCAAATGTCAGCCTGACCACGCAGCAAAGAGTGCTGTCGGAGCAGCTCCACGACGCGACCAGAAAGCAGCGCGAGCGTGAAAGCGCTGTCGAGGTGCTGCAGCAGCGCGAGATAAGCCTGGTGGAGGACAAGGAGGCACTTCGCGGTGCGCTGGCTGCAGCAAGGCTGGAACTCGTCGTGGCAGGCAATGCGAGCGCAGAACGCGAAGCGGAGTTCGGCGACCTCGTAAAAACGCTTTCGGCCAGAACGGCCGAGGCCAACAGATGCGCACGCGAGAACGACATACTAAGGGAAAAACATGTCAGCCTGTCGATCGATCTCGACAAGGCGCTGAAACGGGAAGCTGAGGCACGGCACAGGCTGGATGAACTCTCGACGATTCATGCCAGTGACGCGACGCGACTTTCGGAACTGCTGGCTGCGCTTGGCAAGAGCGAGAAAGAGGAGATGCGGCTGCAGAAATCGCTCGATGTCGCGCAAGCGAAGCTGTCGGAAATGACGGAAGCGGCCCGTATCATGGAAAGTGACAGGGAAGCCGAGCGTGCGCGTAGTTTCACGGAGATCGGCGGCCTGCGTTCTGAAATTCGCAACCTCCAATCACGATTGGAAGTTGCCTCGAACGAGAACAGTCAAGCCGCCAGTGAGATCGCCAATCTCAAGGCTCAATGGAGCGACGCCGTGGCCGAAAAGCAAATTGCGGAGGAAAGGTTGTCCGTTCTCAGAAAGGAGAACGAAGACGACAAGATGCACCTTTCGACCGTGAGCGCGAATTTTTCGCAGCTTTCCCTGCAGCAGGCATCCGAACAGATACAGCTCGATGTCCAGAGGCAGGAATGCGAGGATCTGCGAGCCGAAGTCGCCTTGCTCGATGCTCGGGTCAAGGAACTGTTGCCCTATGAGCGTCTCCACAAGGTCACAAACGCCAGACCGCACGAGAACGGCGTGGTCGAGATCACCGGTGTCGTGGCGGAGAAGGCCCGCGCCACAAGCAGAAGGCGCGTCCGTACGAGCCTGCGCGCGGCATCCTAAGGCGCGGGTGGGGCTGCGCCGATCAGGGTACGTGTGACCCATCAGCTTAGCGCATGGATTGGAGCGTCACGTGCTCATCCAACTGGACACCCCGGCACGGCCTAATGCTCGATCGGTCCTTTCGGCATGACGATCGCCGTGCCGGCAGTTGTCGGACGCTCGATCATGCGGCGGACGCGGGGCGGCTCGTCGCCGCTGTGCAGTGCCCGTACGCGCTCGCCGACAACGGCGTCGGCATGGGTGGCCCGCTTGTTGTGGCGGATGTATTCGAGCCATGTCGGCGTGTGATAGTGCTCGATCCATATTGCGGGATTTTCGAGATCGCGAGCCAGCGTCCAGTTGCGGGCGCCGTCACGGCGGCGGATGCGGCCGCGTTCGGCCATGGTGGCTAGGAATTCCGGCACGTCCTCCTCGCGGATGATGTATTCGATCATGATGGCGATGGGGCCACTGCGCAGTTTTAGATCGAGCGCAAGATGCGGCTCCTTGAAACGGTTGGTGGGATCGAGGTTGAGCACCGCCTGCTGCGGCAAAGGCAGCAAGAGGCCGATTGCGCCCCCCGCCAGCATCGCGACCGCCGCCGCGATCAGCGCGAATTCGGCGCCATGCGCATCGGCGACGACACCCCAAATCCAGCTGCCGAGCGCGATGCCGCCGAAGGTCGCCGTCTGATAGACCGAGAGCACCCGGCCGACCACCCAGCGCGGCGTCGACATCTGCACCGTGACGTTGAAATGCGACAGCGCGATCACCCAGCAGGCGCCGCCGATGAGCAGTCCGAGCGACGTTTGCCAGGCCTGATCGCTGACGGCGGCATTGAAGGCGCAGAGCGCGAAGCCGGCGAATGCCATGCGCACCATCGTCTCACTGGACAGGATCTGCCTCAGCCGGACGCTAATCAGCGCGCCGCCGACGGCGCCGATGCCGAACGCACCGAGCATGATGCCGTAGGTCAAGGCGTCGCCCTTGACGACATCGCGCGCCACCAGCGGCAGCAGCGCCAGAACCGCGCCGGCGCTGAAGCCGAAAGCCGCACCCCTGACCAGCACCTTGCCGATATTGGGCGACATGGCGACGTAGCGCAGGCCAGCGCCCATCGCCGCGCCCAGGGTCTCGCGCGGCAGTGTCGAGGCCGGCAATTCCGGCTTCCAGCGGGCAAGCACGATGAGGAGCCCGACATAACTCAACGCGTTGGCGGCAAAAGCCGCTGCAGCACCTGCGGCGGCAACGATGATGCCGCCGATCGCCGGGCCGACGCTGCGCGTCAGGTTGAAGCCCAAGGAGTTGAGCGCGACGGCCGCAGGCAGCTTGGCGCGCGGCACCATGTCGCCGACAGAAGCCTGCCATGACGGGTTGTAAAGCGCCGTGCCGCTGTTGATCAGGAAGGCGAAGGCGAGCAGCGTCCACGGCGTTATCAAGCCAAGGTAGGTGAACACAGTCAGCAGAACCGAGACAACCAGCATGAAGATCTGAGCAATCAGCATGACCTTGCGACGGTTGAAGCTGTCGGCGATGGCGCCGGCAACGAGCGCAAACAGCATGATCGGCAAGGTGGTCGAAGCCTGGACCAGCGCGACCTGATAGGACGAGGTGGCGATCGTGGTCATCATCCAGGCGGCGCCGACGCCCTGGATCAAGCCACCGAAATTCGAAACCAGACTGGCGGACCATACGGCGCGGAAAATGCCGTGCCGGAACGGCGCCAGCGCCGAGACGCGTTCGCTGTCCGGCTCGTCGTCGATCATGGATGCATCCCCGACTTCAAATGCTGCGTTCTTCCGGAATCGGTGCCCTCATGCCGTCCCTTAGAAGTAGAGCATGACTTTGCAAAGGGCGAACGCCTTTTCAAAGAAGATCATAGTCCAACAATAAGATAGCCGTGGCTGGAACAGGTCAGTGGCCATTCTTGCAGGCCGCGTGAGGCGCTTCGGTGAGGTGGCCGACTTTCCGCCCGCCGCGCCCGCTGCCTTCTGCCGTGAACCCATAAACGCGAACGGCTGAGATTGGTGGGGAGCGAACTGGCGGCATCGCTGCGAGCAACTTCCCAGCGGACTCGGCAACCGAAGCCGCCTGCTCCAAGAACTCGCGCGTTGGGCAAAAAATACTTAGCGACTTGACGAAGTTTTCGCTTGCGCCGCCGGCAAATTGGTCGATAGTTAGCGACATGGCTAAGCATGATATTGATCTCTCGCTGCTCTTCCACGCGCTCGCTGATCCGACCCGCCGGTCGATCCTGACTCGACTCGCCGAAAGGCCTGCGCGGGTGACGGATCTGGCTGGTCCCACGGGACTGCGTCTGCCCACGGTGATGCGGCACCTTTCCGTGTTGGAGGAGGCAGGGTTGATCTCCACATCCAAGGACGGGCGGATACGCACCTGCGCCATCATGCCGGAGGCTCTGGACCCGGTGCGAACATGGCTCGATGAACAGCGGGCCATCTGGGAAACTCGGCTCGACCGGTTGGACGCATTTGTGATGAATGTGATGAAGGAGCGCGCAGAATGACACAGAACCTCGCTACAAACGATGCGACCCGTCCCGTGCCTGATGATAGGAAGGGCCGCTTTGCGACGCTCACCTTCGAACGGGACGTGGCCGCGCCATTGGCCGTGTTGTGGGAGGCATGGACGGCCCCGGCCGCGCGGGCGATCTGGGCTGCGCCATCGCCCTCGGTCACCGTGGAGTTCTTGGAGGCCGATACCAGGGTGGGTGGACGCGAGGTCTCGCTCTGCAAGGTAGAGGGCCAGCCTGACATCCGCTGCGAGTGCGGCTGGCTTGCGCTGAAGCCAGCGGTGTGCAGCGTGAACTACGAGGTGATCTCGTGCGAAGGCATGACGCAATCAGCAGCGCTGGTGACGGCGGATATCTCGGGAACGCACGAGCGCAGCCGGCTGGTCGTGACGGTGCAACTTTCCTCGCTGGCGCAGGACATGGAAGCAGGCTACCGGGCAGGCTTCGGTGCCGGCCTAGACAACCTCGCGGACGCGGCCGAACGAAACATGGTGCTGCAGCGGGTGATTCAGGCGCCGCGATCCGTCGTGTGGGGCGCCTGGATGAACCCTGAAACGCTGCCGCAATGGTGGGGGCCGGAAGGCTTCTCCTGTCGAACGAAGAGGATCGACTTGCGAACGGGCGGCGAATGGGTATTTGACATGATCGCGCCTGACGGCACGGTCTTCCCCAACCATCATCTCTATGTCGATGTCCGGCCCGAAGAGAGGCTCGGCTATACGCTGTTGTGGGGCGAGAAAGGGCCGAAACATGCCGACGCCTGGGCCTCGTTCGAGGATCAGGACGGGGCAACGAAGGTAACGCTGGGCATGGTATTCAGCACGGCTGCCGAGTTCCAGGAGGCGAAGGGTTTCGGTGCCGTGGAACTCGGACTGCAAACTCTGGGCAAGCTGGAACGCTTCGTCGCAACCCGCTGAATGCTGCGACTTCCCGTCGGCCCGAATTAGGGCTTGTGGATGAGGTCCTCATCCATGTCGCGCCCGTCCTGATCGGCGACGGCATCCGCCTCTTCAGTCAGAAGGACATGGAGCCGGTCAGGCTGGAGAAGACCGAGGTCTCAGAAGCGGGGCCGCTCACCGACATGCGCTTCCGCTTCGCGGGATATGGCCGAGAATTCACAAAGGGATACACGAAGAGGAGGGTTTTGTGAGAAAACTGATCGTATGGGATATGGTGACCGTCGACGGCTTCTTCGAAGGTCCGGGCAGGGACATCAGCTGGTTCGTCTTCGAAGAAGAACTCGAGAACTACATTCGTGAGACCCAGGAAAAGGCCGACACGCTGATCTTCGGCCGCGTGACCTACGAGCTCATGGCAGCCTATTGGCCGTCCGAGCAAGGCTGGACCGCGGACTTCATGAACAAGATCGAGAAGGTGGTCTTCTCGCGCACGCTGAAGAGCGCCGACTGGAACAACACGAAGCTCTTCAACGGCAATGTCGCGGAAGAAGTCTCCAAGCTGAAGACCAAGGACGGCGGAGACATCTTCGTGTTCGGCAGCGCCGACCTGACGGCGACCCTGATGGAGCACGGCCTGATCGACGAGTATCACCTCGGGATCAACCCCGTGATTCTCGGGAGAGGCACGCCGCTCTTCAAGGGCGGCCCAACCGGATACCCCTGAAGCATCTGGAGACCAGGACGCTCAAGTCAGGTGTTGCCATCCTCCACTACGCGCCGGAGAGCAGACAATGACGATCGATCCATGGTGTGTTCTCCTTCTGGAACTTCGTGGGTGGCAGGCCCCGCGGCACGCGCGGTACCCAGTGAAAGGCGAAACTTGCGCTGAGCGCCGAGGCCGAGATCAGGACGTTGCGGCGGTTGAGCGGCAGGCCGAGGGTGAAGGTGGGAGGCATCGAGGAGTCTCCGCGAGTTGTTCAAAAGGCGGCGGGTGGGATCACACGCAGTCGCCGCACATGAACGGGTCTGTTGCGGCAGGCCAGATCGAGCCGTTTCGGCGGCAGGCTTCACCGGCTGCCGGATCGGCCGGGGCCAGCATCTGCGCCATAGCATTCATCGCTGACATCACGTGGCGTCCTGTGAGGTGAGGATGGCGAGGGCCGGCAAACGGATCGATTCCGACCCTCACCGGAATGCTCGCCATGCCGGCCCGGGTCAGCCTTCGCTCGGCACCGGCGTGTTGAGAAGCTGCTGCTCCCAAAGGTACGCGATGCCGCTGCCGCCGAAGTGCTGGATGAGAATCTCGGTCAGCTCCTCGACATGATCGGTGCGCGCCCAATCGCGTTGCCATTCGCCAGCGAGCGCCATCACGGTCATCACGTTCGCGCCGGCAGCGGCCATGCGCTGGATGGCAACTTCATGAGACTCCTTCGAAATCCCGCCCGACGCGTCGGTGATCACGGTCACGTCCCAGCCTTCGCCGGCGGCCTGGATGACAGGCATTGCGACGCAGACCTCGGTCCACAGGCCGGCGATGATCAGTTGCTTGCGGCCGGTCGCTTTGATGACGTTCACCACATTCTCGTCCTGCCAGGTGTTCACCCAGGTGCGATCGATGACTTCCTGGTCCGGAAATACGTCGGTGATCTGCTTAAAGAGAAGTCCACCGCGCGCCGCGATCACGCTGGTGAGAATGGTCGGAACATTGAAGGCTTTTGCTAGCTTCGCCAGCGCGGTCGTGTTGTTGACCACCATATGCGGATCGTGGCTGTTCAGGTTCGCGAGTTGATAAGGTTGGTGATCGATCAGAACGAGGACCGAATCTTCGGGACGAAGAAGCGAATCGAGGCCGTTACGAGGGTCATCAAGACTTCCTTTCTCTGCCGCTATGGACGGCGATGGGTTCACGGGAGACATGCGCCAGCGGGCGACGTTGCCTGGACGCAATTTGCTGTTCCTTTTGGTGGTGCGGTAGTGCCATAGTCGGGCAAGCTGTGTCGCGAAATAAGGAACGCCGGAATGGACATCGAAGACCTACAGACATTCGTCGCAGTGGCCGATGCCGGGGGCGTATCGGCCGCCGCGCGCCGGCTTGGCGTCTCCAAGTCAATCGTCAGTCGACGGCTCGTTCGGGTTGAAGCAGAGCTTGGCGTTCAGTTGCTTGCACGAACGACCCGCGGCGCCGCGCTCACGGAAGCGGGGATCACGTTCAGGGACCATGCGGCCAGAGCCAGCGCCGAGATCGACACCGCCAAGGAAACGATCCTCCCGACCGGCGACCTTCGCGGCCGCCTGAGGGTTGCCATGCCGCTTACTTTCGGCCCAACCCACTTCGCCCCGGTGCTCGCGGAAATGGCGCGCCAGCACCCGCAGCTTCACATTCATACCTCCTACAGCGATCGCTTCGTCGATCTCATCGCAGAGGGTTTCGATTGCGCGATCCGGGGCGCCTACCTTCAGGACTCCAACCTGATCGCCAAGCGCGTCGGGCCGATCCATGGAAAGCTTGTCGCCAGCCCGGAGTATATCGAAGCGCGCGGATCACCCGAAACGCTGGACGAACTCGTCACCCATCAGGCCCTCATGCAGGGAACGGAAGCCTGGCAGTTCATGGATGGCGACAAGATCGTCACGGTCCAGCCGCAGGGCACGTTCAAGGCCGACAGCGCCACGGCGCTCGCCGCCGC
The DNA here is from genome assembly GCF_040318085.1 of Mesorhizobium sp. M1322. NCBI lineage: Bacteria > Pseudomonadati > Pseudomonadota > Alphaproteobacteria > Hyphomicrobiales > Phyllobacteriaceae > Mesorhizobium > Mesorhizobium sp. M1322. The sequence goes on along the minus strand of NZ_JAMYLP010000052.1, from coordinate 28,168 downwards.
CGCGGCGGCAGGTCTCGGCATCGCCTGGCTCCCCGATTGCATCACACATGAATACGTCGCCTCCGGCGCGCTTGTCCCGATCATGACACGCTATCCGGTACCGCCGGGGGCCGCGTATGTCATCCGACCGCCGGGTCAGCACCCGGCACGGAAGATACGCGTACTCACCGAAATGCTGATCGAGCATTTCGAACGAAATCCCCACCTCTGGGGTCTCGACCGGTAAAGCACTGACATCCGCGAAGCCTTGGCAGACGACGCGCTCGCCTGCGGGCCACCGGCCTCAGCGACATCATTGCCTGCACGTTCCACTTTCCGCGACACAGCTTGGCGCATTGCGTGGCTAGCTGCGAAGACGGCCGCTCGCTAGTTCGGGCCGTCGTCGGGCGGGTAGCACCCAAGTTCGAATGTCGCGCTGAGAACTGGGGCAAGGAATGCTTCGGTCTCCCGGTCGATGACCGCATATTCCTCTTCCGGACTGACCGGTGCTGATAAGGTGATCGCGCGGATGCGGCTCGGTCGGTCGAGGACGACATGAACGATGTCGCGTGCCGATTGAATGCAGGATGGAGACAGCAAAAATGAGCGACAAGTGGCCCCACCTCGACTACCTCAGTTGGCGCGAGACGTGTTCCGCACTGCATCTATACTTGCAGATCGCCGGCAAGTATCGGCTGGCTCATACCCCGTGGCTCAACCATTCCTGGAACGCGACCTTCTATGTCACGCCTAACGGCCTGACATCCTCGCCGATCCCCGACGGCCCTGGCATCGAGATCCTGTTCGACCTTCGAGACCACATGGTGATGGGCGCGAGCGGCAACGGCCGCAAGGCGTCCTTTTCGCTCGGGCCGACCACGGTCGCGGCGTTCCACGCCAGCTTCGTCAGGCTGGTTTCCGAACTCGGCGGCACGCCGACCTTCAACGGCCAGCCGAACGAAGTGCCGAACCCGGTGCCGTTCAGCGAGGATCAACGGCCCTATGACCGCGACGCCGTTCAACGCTTCAATAACGCGTTGGCGTCGGTCGACAGGGTCTTCAAGACGTTCCGGACCTCCTTTCTTGGCAAGTCCAGCCCGGTTCACCTGTTCTGGGGCGCTCTCGATCTGGCCGTCACGCGCTTCTCAGGGAGGCGTGCTCCTCTCCATCCGGGCGGCATTCCGGCATTGCCGGACGACGTGACGCAGGAGGCCTACGACCGCGAGGTCTCCTCGGCAGGCTTCTGGCCGGGCGGCGGCGGCATCGATTATCCCGCCTTCTACGCCTACGCCTATCCGACGCCGAACGGCTTTCGAGGCGCATCGGTCCGGCCGGATGCGGCGTTCTGGCATGACGGCCTGTCGGAGTTCATCCTGCCCTACGATGCCGTGCAGTCGGTTGCCGATGGCGACGAGACCCTATTGGCGTTTCTCGTCTCGACCTACGAGGCCGCCGCCGATCTCGGAGGATGGGACCGCGATCTGCTGGAGTGCATGCAAGGGCGGCCGGGTCAGGTGCGGCCGCCACACGCCGAGCTGCCGAAGAAGGCCCCTTCATCGACCGACGATAAGGTTGAACGGGAGGATGGCGCATCCAAGGGACGCTACCGGATGGTCATCGATGGCGTCGAAGCCGAGATGACTTATAGCCGGGCCGGCGAGGGACTGATCATCATCGACCATACAGAAGTTCCAGCAGCCTTGCGGGGCCGCAAGGTCGGCGAGCAAATGGTGCGCCAGGCGGTCGAGGATGCACGACGCGAAGGGGCCAATATCATTGCGCTTTGTCCGTTCGCAAAAGCGCAGATCGACCGTCATCCGGAATGGCAGGATGTGCTTCCTCGGTCATAGGCTGCCAACAGCCCGACCACGCGCATTGCGGCGCGTGCCTTGGCGCGACCTGCCCGGGGCGCCATGGCCCGCGCACCACCTGCTACAACCGCTTCGTGCGATGGCGGAAGGCAGGGGCCGACTGATGGAGAGTGTCACGGCTGCGCACGACGGCGAGAACTCAGTACGGCTTTGGCTCCGCCCTTGAGTGTACGGCCTGGATTTTTTACGAATGACGTTGCCCAAAACCGCTGCGCTCTCTCGGGTCGAACGCCCGGGGCAGCCGTTTGGGCGACATGCATTACCGATCTTCGAATCCGGTCAGCACGCCGACGGCGTTGATGCCGATTTCCTCGACGGCATAGCCGCCTTCCATGACGAACAGCGTCGGCAGGCCGAGCTTGGCGATGCGACGGCCAATCTTGGGATAGTCGGCGCTTTTCAGCTTGAACTTGCTGATTGGGTCCTTCTCGAACGTGTCGACGCCGAGCGAGACGACAACGACATCGGGGGCGTACGCCGCAAGTTTCGCGCAGGCGTCCTCCAGCGAAGCATTCCAGGCGTCCCATGCGGTGCCGAACGGCATGGGGTAGTTGACATTGAAGCCTTCGCCGGGCCCTGACCCGCGCTCGTCGGCATGGCCAAGGAAGAACGGATATTCGATCATCGGGTCGCCATGCAGGTTCAGCACCTGCACGTCGCCGCGGCCGTAGAAGATCTCCTGCGTGCCGTTGCCGTGATGGTAGTCGACATCGAGGATCGAGACGCGCTTGGCGCCCTGGTCGCGGAACCATTGCGCGGCAACCGCGGCGTTGTTGATGTAGCAATAGCCGCCCATGAACGCAGCTCCGGCGTGATGGCCGGGCGGGCGGCAGAGCGCGAAGGCTGATATCTCGCCGTCCTTGACCAGGGCGGCCGCAGTCAGCGCCACGTCATAGGACGACTTGATCGCCTCCCAGGTGCCTTTGACGAAGCTGGCGCCGCCGTCAAAGGAGTAAAAGCCAAGCAGCGCATCGATGGTTTGGGGGCGCACGTCGCCGCGCAGGCCGCGCGTCGGCCAAGTGAAGGGGAGGGCAGAGCCCGTGCGGCCCGACTCTTCCCAGAGCGGCCATACGGTCGGCAGGAAATCGATGTAGTCGCTGGTATGCACCTGCTTGGCGGCGGCGAGGTCGTGGGTCACGGGTGGCAGGATCGGGCCGAGCTTTTCGCTCTCCACCCTCGCCTTGATGAACTCAGCGCGCGAGGGCTTCTCGAAGGCCGGCACGATGGCGCCTGAAATGAGCTCGAAATTGCCGGCATGGCCGGCGTGGAGAGGGGAGAAAACAGTCTTCATTTTGGCGGCCGGCTCGCTCTTCGGGTTGCGTATTTGTCGTTGACGGACTGCTTTGTGGCAGAGAGTTTCAGCGCCGCCAAGAGGCATTCCGGACCGCTGTTGCGAGTGGCAGCAGGCGGCTTGCCAGACGCCAATACTCTGCTAGCCTAAGCTCAAACGGGAGAAACTTATGCCGCCATCGGCCGATCTGATCGTCGAGAACGCCAGCATATTGACGATGGATCCCGATACTCCCCGCGCCGAAGCCATAGCCATCAAGGGCGGCGAAATCATTGCGATCGCAGATCGTGCGACCGTGCTGGAGCACAAGGGACCCGGCACGCGCGTCATCGATGCCGGCCGCGGCTCGGTCGTCCCCGGCTTCATCGAAGCGCATATGCATCTTTTCGCCGGCGCGGCCGAGCTGGATCACCTCCAACTGACGGGCATCCACGGTTTCGAGGCGCTTTGCGACGCTGTACGCAATTATGCCGCAAAGCGGCCGGATCTATCCGTCCTGCAGGCGCAAGGCGCCGACTATACCATTCTGTCGGCGACTGAGCGGGTCAGCCGCCATCACCTCGACCGCATCCTGCCGGAGCGGCCCTTCGTCATGGCGGCGCCCGACCACCACACAATGTGGGCGAACACCAAGGCGTTGGAACTGGCCGGCCTGCTGAGAGGCAAGCGGCTCGGTCCCGGCAATGAGATCGTCATGGGCGACGACGGGCTGGCCAGTGGCGAATTGCGCGAGGGCGAGGCTTTTGGGCCGCTGATCGCGCTGGCCGGCGAGGATCGCGTACGGCTCGGCCTGGCCACCGGCGGCGAGCCGGACCCGAAGCCGACGCCGGCCGAGCAGGCCTCCGACCGGGCGATCATGCGCCGCGGTTTGGAATGGTGTGCCAGGCACGGCATCACGTCGATCCAGAACATGGACGGCAATTTGCACCAGCTCGAACTCCTGTCCGAAATCGAGGCCGAGGGCGGCTTGCTGTGCCGCGTGCAGGTGCCGTTCCACTATAAGAATTTCATGACGCTCGACATGCTCGACAAAGCCTCAGTGATGGCTGAGCGCTACGATGGTGAATGGCTGTCGTCGGGCATGGTCAAGGTGTTCTACGACGGCGTGCTCGATTCTTGGACGGCGGTGATGGTCGAGCCCTATGCGGATCGTCCGGATTGGCTGGGCGAGCCGCTTTTCACGCCGCAGCAATCCATCGATCTTGCCGTGGCCGTCGACAGGCGGGGGCTGCAGATGGCGGTGCACTCGATTGGCGACGGCGCCGTGCGCGCCGTGCTCGACGGCTACGAGGCAGCGCAAAAGGCGAATGGCAGGCGCGACAGCCGGCATCGGGTCGAGCATATCGAGGTGGTCACCGCCGCCGACATACCGCGTTTCGCAAAGCTTGGCGTCATTGCCTCGATGCAGCCGCCGCATCCGCCCGGCAGCATGGGCTTGCCGCTGGAACCGACGGTGTCGCGCATCGGGCCCGCCCGCTGGCCGCTGAGCTATGCTTGGCGGACGCTGAAGGATGCCGGCGCGCGCATCGTCTTCGCCTCCGACTGGCCGGTGTCGCCGATCGATCCGATCCTGGGCATTCAGGCGGCAATGCTGCGCAAACCATGGGCAGACAGCGATCCCGACCAGAGTTTCTCGCTGCATGAATCGCTTGCGGGCTATACGGTGGAAGGCGCCTATGCCGAGTTCATGGAGCATCGCAAGGGCCGCCTGAAGTCAGGCTTTCTGGCTGATCTCGTGGTGCTCTCGGGCGACATCGAGGCGACTGCGCCGGAAGCGCTGCATACGGTGCGGCCGGCGACGACGATCTGCGGCGGCAGGATCACTTATCAGGCATGACGGTGGCACGGGAATTGCGTTCTGAATCGACATTCAGATGTAAGCTTGCCAAGCCATGCGCCGTGTGCTGACAATCGAGTGGGAACTGGATCCGCCCTGAAGAGCGGACACAAGAATGGGGTAATCGTGCCGGAACAACCGGGTAAAAGTGCAATTGAAGTTCGTGGCGTCCGCAAGGTATTCGGTACCGGGGAGTCACAGGTCGCCGCCCTCGACACGGTTTCGGTGTCGATCCGAGAAAATGAGTTCTTCACGCTGCTTGGTCCGTCCGGCTGCGGGAAGACAACGCTTCTACGGCTGATCGCCGGCTTCGATTTCCCGAGCGCCGGCGAGATCCTGCTGCATGGCCAGGACATCGCACCGCTGCCGCCGTTCAAGCGGCCGGTCAATACCGTGTTCCAGAACTATGCGCTGTTCCCGCATATGACGGTGGCCGAGAACATCGGCTTCGGCCTCGAAATGCTCGGCAAGCCCAAGTCCGAAGTGAAGGCGCGGGTCGCCGAGATGCTGAAGCTGGTCAAGATGGAGGCGCTCAGCAACCGCCGCACCAGCCAGATCTCCGGCGGCCAGCAGCAGCGCGTGGCGCTGGCAAGGGCGCTGGCGCCACAGCCCAAAGTGCTGCTGCTCGACGAGCCGCTATCGGCGCTCGACTTCAAGCTGCGCAAGGAGATGCAGATCGAGTTGAAACGGCTGCAGCACGAGACCGGCATCACCTTCATCTTCGTCACCCACGACCAGGAAGAAGCGCTGACCATGTCGGACCGCATCGCGGTGATGTCGTCGGGCAAGATCCTGCAGGTCGGGACGCCCTGGGATATCTATGACAAGCCGGCCGAGCGCTTCGTCGCCGACTTCATCGGCGAGACCAATTTCCTGACGGCGGCCATATCGGGCATGGCCAACGGCAAGGCACGCGCAACGCTCAAATCCGGCGCGACGATCGACGCGACCGTGGCTGAGGGCTTTCAGCCGAAGGACAATGCCACCGTGGTGGTCAGGCCGGAACACGCCAAGCTGACCAGCGGCAAGGGCGACCTGTCGGGCACGGTCGAAAACATCGTCTATTTCGGCACCGACACGCACATCCATGTTCGCCTGGACAGCAGCGAGGCCTTCACCGTGCGCCAGCAGAACACGCGCAGCGCCGGCTGCGGTTTCGAGCGGGGGGACACGGTCGGCATTTCGATCGGCAACGACGCCGCACAAGTGCTGAGGGACTGATGGCGAGCGCGGAAGAAGTCGCTAAGGAAGCCGAACGCCGTGATATCCGCGATCGCTGGCTGCTGTCGGCGCCGGCACTGGTCATCATCTTTCTCGCGGCGACCGGGCCGCTGCTGATCGTCGTGATCTACTCCTTCCTGACGCCTGGGCCCTATGGCGACGTGGTGTGGAAATTTTCCACCGACGGCTGGCTGTCGGTGCTGATGCAGCGCGACATCTTCGACGACACGCTGGCCTTCGCCGACGCGCATCTGTCGATCTTCTGGCGCTCGGCCAAGCTGTCGTTCATGACAACGATCTTCACGCTGCTGTTTGGCTTCCCGACCGCCTATTTCATCGCCACACGGCCCGCGCGGCAGCGCAACGTCTGGCTGTTCCTGATCACCATCCCGTTCTGGACCAATTTGCTGATCCGCACCTTCGCCATCCAGGAGGTGATCCGCAACGAGGGCATCGTCAACACGGTGCTCATCAAGCTCGGCATCATCAGCCAGCCGATCCAGATGATGTTCACCGATTTCGCGCTGATGGTCGGCATGACCTATGTCTATCTGCCACTGATGGTGCTGCCGCTCTATGCCAGCATGGAGAAGATCGACTTTCGGCTGGTCGAGGCGGGTTACGACCTCTACGCCAACCGCTTCCAGGTGTTGAGGCGAGTCATCATTCCGCTGGTCAAGCCTGGCATCATCGCCGGCTCGATCCTCGTCTTCATCCCGGCGCTGGGCGCATATGTCACCCCGCGCGTGCTCGGCGGGTCGAAGAATATGATGCTCGGCAATCTGATCGAGCTGCAGTTCGGGCAAGGCCGTAACTGGCCGCTCGGCTCGGCGCTGTCGCTCTCCCTGATGGCGATCGTGATGGTCGCGCTGCTCTTCTATGTCCGTTCCGCCGGGCGCCAGGGCGGCGCGCATGGCTAGCCGCTTCGACATTCGCCGGCAGACCGGCTTCACGACCATCGCGATGATCTGCTTTTTCGCGCTGTATCTGCCGATCGTCACGGTTGTCGTCTATGCCTTCAACGCAGGCAGTTCGATCGCGATCTGGGAAGGCGTGTCGCTGCGCTGGTTCTACCAGGCCTGGAACAACAGCCAGGTCGTCGATGCCTCGATCCGGTCGCTGCAAATCGCTTCGGTCGCCGCGACTATTGCCACGATCGTCGCCACCATGGCTGCACTCGCCACGACCCGGACGAAGCCATATCCCGGCCTCGGCTTCAAATACGCCTTCATCAACCAGCCGCTGATGGTGCCGGAAATCGTTACCGCGGTGGCGCTGCTGATCTTCTTTTCGCGCATCAAGATCTGGACCGGCTATTCGGGGCTGGGCTACCTGATGGCTGCGCATACGGCCTTTTGCATTCCCTTTGCCTATCTGCCGATCCGAGCGCGGCTCGAGAACATGGATCTGTCGTTGGAGATCGCGGCGGCCGACCTTTACGCGACACCCTGGAAGGCTTTTCGGCGCGTCACCTTTCCGCTGCTCTGGCCAGGCATCCTTGCCGGGCTGATGCTGGCCTTCGTCATCTCGCTGGACGACGTCGTCATCACCGAGTTCGTCAAGTCCGGCGGCCAGGATACATTGCCAACATACATGCTCGGCCAGTTCCGGCGCGTTATCACGCCGGAAATCAACGCGATTTCGACGGTGTTCCTGCTGATCTCGATATTGATCGTCACCGTCTTCTTTTTCATCAGCAGGAAAAAGGATCAGGATTGACAGGAGAGAAACGATGAATTGGAAACTGACTGCGACGGCGCTCAGCGCCGCGCTGTTCGCCTCGGCGGGTCTCGCCCGCGCCGATGGCGAACTCAACATCTACAATTGGGGCAACTACACCAGCCCCGACCTCATCAAGAAGTTCGAGGAAAAGTACAAGGTCAAGGTGACCGTCACCGACTACGATTCCAATGACACCGCGCTCGCCAAGATCAGGCAGGGCGGCAGCGGCTTCGATATCGTGGTGCCTTCGGCGAGCTTCGTGCCGATCTGGATCGGGGAAGGGCTGCTCTTGGAGACAGAGCCCAGCAAGATGGAGAACTTCAAGAACATGGACCCGAAATGGGTCGATGTTCCCTTCGATCCGGGCCGCAAATACACCGTGCCGTGGCAATGGGGCACGACAGGCGTCACAGTCAACACCTCGGTCTACAAGGGCGATCCCAACACTTCCGCCATCTTCTTGGACCCGCCGCCGGAACTGGTCGGCAAGGTCAACGTCGTTCCCGAAATGGCCGATGTCATGCATCTCGCTATCAGATATGTCGGCGGCGAGCCCTGCACCGGCGACAAGGAGGTGCTGAAGAAGGTGCGCGATGCGCTGGTGGCGGCCAAGCCGAAATGGATCTCCATGGACTACGGCACGGTCGAGAAGTTCGCCAAGGGCGACTTCGCCGCCAGCGTCGACTGGAACGGCGCATCCTTCCGCTCCCGCCTGCAGAACAAGGACATCGTCTATGGCTATCCGAAGGAGGGCTATCCGATCTGGATGGACAATCTCGCGGTGCTGAAGGACGCCAAGAACGTCGAAAACGCCAAGTTGTTCCAGAACTTCATCATGGATCCCGAGAACGCCGCGCTGATCTCGTCTTTCGCGCGCTACGCCAACGGCATCAAGGGGTCGGAAGCCTTCATGCCTGAGGACATGAAAACGGCGCCGGAGGTCAACATCCCCGCCGAGTTCGTCGACAAGGGCAAGTTCATGCTGAACTGTGCGCCCGACGTGCAGGCACTCTACACCAGGATCTGGACCGAACTGCAGAAGTGATCGCATCGTGACGGACCCGGCGGTGGGCGCCGCCGGGTCCGTTTTCATGTTTGCCGGGACGCACCTCATGACCTCCTACCGCAACAGTGAACCGGTGCCGCCGATCATGCAGGGCTCGCCGCCCAAGATGGTGCCGCCGAAGCTCGACTGGGACAGGGGGCCCTGGAACCGCTGGGCGTTCCAGCACATCCGCGAAATTCTGCCGACCGTCGAAGTCTGGCGCGGCAATGGCCATCGCCGCCGGTTCGAGCGAGCCGAAGTCGATCTCGACGCGCTGCCGCTGAGCGACAGCACGGGGCAGCCTACGACGCTGGCCGGGCTGCTGGATGAAACCTACACGGACGGGTTCCTCGTGCTCAAGGACGGCAAGATCGCCTATGAACGCTATTTCAACGGCATGACCGAGCGCACGCTGCATTTGTCGCAGTCGATGGCGAAGTCCGTCACGGGCTCGGTATTCGGCATACTGGCCGGGCGCGGCCTGATCGATCCCGCGATGCCGGTGACGGCCTATCTGCCGGAGCTTGGTGCGACCGGCTGGGCCGGCGCCAGCGTGCAGCATGTGCTCGACATGACGAGCGGGGTGCGTTTTTCCGAGGAATACACCGACCGCTACTCGGACATCGGTCAGGTCGATGTCGCCAGCGGCTGGAAACCGGTGCCGCCGGACAGCGACCCGGCCTTCGAGTGGCCATCGCATATGTTCGAATTGATCCTGCGGCTCAAGGAGACAAGCCGGCCGCATGGCGCTGCGTTCGAATACCGTTCCATCGAGACCGACGTGCTCGCCTTCATCATGGAACGGGTAATCGGCAAACGGCTGGCGCAGCTGGTTTCGGAAGAACTCTGGCAAAAGCTCGGGGCGGATGAAAGTGCCTGTTTCACCGTCGACAGCGCCGGCTACGCCGTCGCCGATGGCGGCTTCAACGCCACGCTGCGCGACTATGGCCGCTTCGGCCAGCTGATCCTCGAAAATGGCGGCGGTGTGGTGCCGGCCGATTGGATCGAGGCGACGCGCAACGGCAGGCATGGACCGGACTTCAATCCCAGCCTGCCGGAAGGCAGCTATCGCAACCAGTTCTGGATCGAAGACCCGCTCTCACGCGCGCTGATGTGCCGGGGCGTCTTCGGCCAGCTCATCCATATCGACTGGAACACGAGAATGGTCGTGGTGAAGCTTTCGAGCTACCCGGATTTCACCAACATCGCTTTTTCGGTGGCGACGATGAAAGCCGTGCACGCGATCGCCGCCGCGCTGGCCTAAGTTCCAAAAAATCGGAAGGAAACGCCATGACCGGCAAGACCGCGTTCGAGACCAGATATGGCTTTGGCCGCAACGAGGTGCTGCTCGGCAACTGGCGCGAAAGCCCGTTCAGCCGGTGGTCGTTCCAGAATGTCGGCGAGTTGGTGCCGAGCGCACGCGTGGCAGCCGTGCCGGGCAAAGGCGAAATAGCGGTTCAGGATTTCGGCGGGCTACTTGGCGAAAAGATCGCGCTGGCGGGCGGTCCGGAAACCGTTGCGGCCTTTCTCACGCGCTCCGACACCGACGCGCTGACGATCATGAAAGCCGGCAAATTCGTCGGCGACTGGTTCGCGCCGCATATGGAGTTCGGCGCGCGTCACATCATCTTCTCGATCAGCAAGTCGCTGACCGCCATTCTGGCCGGCATATTGGAAGGCGAGGGGATTTTCGACCCGCAGGCTCCGGTGACCCGCTATCTGCCGGAAGCTGCCGGCTCGGCCTATGGCGATGCCAGCGTGCGGCATGTGCTCGACATGACCGTCAGCCTCGACTTCGAAGAAGCCTATCTCGATCCGGAGAGCGCCTTTGCCCGCTATCGCCGTGCGACGCTGTGGAATCCGGGTGGCGGCACGGAAGGCCTGGCCGACTTCATCCTGACGCTGCAGCACCTGGCCGAGCCGCATGGCCGGACTTTCCGCTACCGCTCGCCCAATTCCGACCTGCTCGGCATCCTGCTCGAACGAGCGTCCGGCCAGCGTTTTGCCGAGCTGATGCGCGAGAAATTGTGGCTGCCGCTCGGCGCAGCCAGTGAAGCTGCGGTGACAGTCGACAGGGCGGGCACGGCGCGCACCGCCGGCGGCATTTCGGTGACGCCGCGCGACCTGGCGCGGGTCGGCGAGATGATGCGGCAACGCGGCACGGCCAATGGCCGCCGCGTCGTGCCGGAAGCCTGGGTGCGCGACACTGTTAGCACAGGCGGAGACACCGAGGCCTGGCAGCGTGGCATGATGGCATTCCTCTTCCCGAAAGGCCGCTACCGCAACAAATGGTACCAGACGGGCGCGGCAAGCGGCGCCTTCTGCGGCATCGGCATCCACGGCCAGTGGCTCTATGTCAATCCGAAGGCCGAGGTCGTCATCGCAAAGATGTCATCGCAGCCGGAGCCAGTCGATGAGCCCCTCGATGTCGATATGGTCGCTTTCTTCGAGGCACTGAGCCGGACGGTCTGAGCGCTCCAGGCCGACCGCCATCGCAGCTTTCCTGTGGACCTGTCAGGGTGATCGAAAACGCCGTGGTTGGCGGAACGGCGCTCTGCGCCTATGGTCGCCGCTCTTTTCGACAGGACAGCAGGAACGACATGGCATCCGACATCAAGCGCATCGCAGCAATCATCGCAGCCGAGATCACTGCCCGGCCCGAACAGGCCGCGGCGGCGATCGGCCTGCTGGACGAGGGCGCGACGGTGCCGTTCGTGGCGCGCTACCGCAAGGAGGTCACCGGCGGCCTGGACGACACGCAACTGCGCCTGTTGGCCGAGCGGCTCGGCTATCTGCGGGAGCTCGACGCTCGCCGCGACACCATCCTCGGTTCGATCCGCGAGCAGGGTAAGCTGACCGAAGAGCTTGAAACCAAGATCGCTGCGGCCGCCACCAAGGCGGAACTCGAAGACATCTATCTGCCCTACAAGCCGAAGCGCCGGACCAAGGCCGAGATCGCGCGCGAGCGTGGCTTGGGGCCGCTGGCCGAGGCTATTCTTGCCGACCGTGCGGCGGTGCCCAGCGAACTGGCGCTGGCCTACATAAGTGAAGAGGTGGCCGACGCCAAGGCGGCGCTTGAGGGCGCGCGCGATATCCTGTCCGAACAGTTCGCCGAGAATGCCGATCTGGTCGGCAGACTACGGACCTACATGAAGGAGCGCGCCTTCATGCGGTCGCGCGTGGTCGACGGCAAGCAGGAAGCCGGCGCGAAATTCTCCGACTATTTCGACCATGTCGAGCGCTGGGCCAACGTGCCGAGCCATCGCGCGCTGGCGATGCTGCGCGGCCGCAACGAAGAAGTGCTGTCGCTCGATATCGAGGTCGATGCCGATGACGCGTCCCCGGTGAAGCCGGTCGAACGGATGATTGCCGATGCCTACGGCATCGGCCGCCATTTGCCGGGCGACCGCTGGCTGATGGAGATGGCGGGCTGGACCTGGCGCATAAAGCTGTCGCTGCACCTGACGCTCGATTTGATGCGGGATCTGCGCGAGCGGGCCGAGGAGGAGGCGATCCATGTCTTCGCCCGCAATCTGAAGGATTTGCTGCTCGCGGCACCCGCCGGCTCGCGCGCCACGATGGGCCTCGACCCCGGCATACGCACCGGCGTCAAGGTCGCGGTGGTGGACGGCACCGGCAAGCTGCTGGAGACGACGACGGTCTATCCGTTTCCGCCAAGGAACGATGTGCGCGGCACTCAAGCCGAACTGGCGAAGCTCATCCGCCTGCACAAGGTCGAGCTCATCTCCATCGGCAACGGGACCGGCAGTCGTGAGACGGAAAGGCTGGTCGCCGACATGCTGTCCGACATGCCATCGGACTCCGGGCCGAAGCCGCTTAAGGTGATCGTCAGCGAGGCCGGTGCCTCGGTTTATTCCGCCTCGGCAACGGCGGCCGTGGAATTTCCCGGCCTCGACGTGTCGCTGCGCGGCGCGGTGTCGATCGCGCGACGTCTGCAGGATCCGCTCGCCGAACTGGTCAAGATCGAGCCGAAGTCGATCGGCGTCGGCCAGTATCAGCATGATGTAGACCAGTACCGGCTCGGCCGCTCGCTGGAAGCTGTGGTCGAGGACGCGGTCAATGCCGTCGGCGTCGACCTCAACACCGCCTCGGCGCCGCTTCTGGCGCGGGTTTCGGGCCTTGGCACATCGCTGGCCGAAACGATCATCGCTCACCGTGATGCGGCGGGCCCTTTCGCCAGCCGTCGTGACCTGTTGAAGGTGGCGCGGCTCGGACCGCGAGCCTTCGAGCAATGCGCCGGCTTCCTGCGCATTCCCAACGGCACCGAACCGCTCGATGCCTCGGCCGTGCATCCGGAAGCCTATGGGGTGGCGAAAAAGATCGTCGCCGCCTGCGGGCGTGACGTCCGCTCGCTGATGGGCGACAGCGCCGCTCTCAAGGCGCTTGATCCGCGTGTCTTCGTCGATGAGCGGTTCGGCCTGCCGACGGTGCGCGATATCCTGGCGGAACTGGAAAAGCCCGGTCGCGATCCGCGCCCCGGCTTCAAGACCGCGACCTTCGCCGACGGCGTCGACGACATCAAGGATCTCAAGCCTGGCATGCTGCTGGAAGGCACCGTCACAAATGTCGCCGCGTTCGGCGCCTTCGTCGATATCGGCGTGCATCAGGACGGCTTGGTGCATGTCTCGCAACTGGCCGACCGTTTCGTCAAGGACGCGCATGAGGTGGTCAAAGCCGGCGACGTGGTCAAGGTGCGCGTCGTCGAGGTCGACATCAAGCGCAAACGCATCGGCCTTTCTATGCGCAAGGACGGCGATGGTGGCGCATCGAAGGGACCTCGCGACAATGGCGGCAGACCGATACCGCGAGCGCCGGCGCCGCAGCGCCAGCCGGAGCGGCCGGCGCAACAGGGCGCATTCGGCGCCGCATTGGCCGATGCGTTGAAGCGGAAGTAGGTACTTCTCCGGCGGTACATGGCCCAGCAGCCAGTCGCGAAAACTGGCGATCGGAGGATGGCCGCGCTTGTCGTGCGGCACGACGAGATAATAGGCGCTGCGGCTTTGCATCGGCCGGCCCGGCGCCGGCACCAACTGGCCGCGCTGCAATTCGCCTGAGATGAGGACCTGCGGCAGCAGCGCCACGCCGAGCCCGGCCATGCAGGCCTGGGCGGCCGTGCCGAATTGCTCGAACTGCATGCCCGGTCCGGTCGGCGCGCTCAAACCCTGATGCTCGAACCACTCGGTCCATGCGCCGGGCCGCGTCGCCATATGCAGCAGCGGCAGGCGGCCGATGTCGGCGGGTGTGGCAATATCCCGGCTGGCCAGGAATTCGGGCGAGACGACAGGCGCCACCTCTTCGCCCACCAGCAGCGTCGAGTCGGCGTCCGGCCAGTCGGGCAGGCCGAAATGGATGGCGGCGTCGAGCCTCTCGCGGGCGAAGTCGAAGCGGCCGATGCGAGTGACGAAATTGATGGTGATGTCGGGGTTGTTTTCAACGAAATCCGGGATGAGCGGCATCAGCCAGCGCGTGCCGAAGGTCGGCAGGATGGCGAGGTTCAAGATGCCACTATGCCGATTGCTCATCAATCCCAGGGCTGCATCGCGCAACTGCCCAAGGGCGGCGCGCACCGCTTCGGCATAAATCTCCCCTGCCACCGACAGTCTGACATTGCGGCTGTCGCGATCGAACAGTCGGCGGCCGAACTGGCCCTCCAGAAGCTTGATCTGCCGGCTGACGGCGCCCTGGGTCAGATCAAGCTCCTGCGCGGCGTCGGTGAAGCTGCCCAGCCGGGCCACCGCCTCGAAGGCGGCAAGGGCACTTATACCGGGCAAAAGGCGGCGCTGCACGTTCATGATCCATTACTATCGCTCATTGATCGCCGAAGCAATTTCGTTTGATTTTTTCGAGCTGGAAGCCGATAAGCCGCGCACTTGATGATTTTTGTTTATGCATGTCGTTGTCCCAAAACCGCCGAACTCCCTCGGGTCACGCCCGAGGGCAGGCTTTTGGGCGACATGCAAGAGTTTGGGAGACCGAGGCCATGGCCGCCGACAAGAACGCATTCGTCTGGGAAGATCCTTTCCTGATCGAGGACCAGCTTTCGGAAGACGAGCGCATGGTGCGCGATGGTGCGGCGGCGTTTGCCGCCGACAAGCTCGCGCCGAGGATCGAGGAAGCCTATCTCGAGGAAAAGACCGACGCCGGAATCTTTCGCGAGATGGGCGAGGCGGGCCTGCTCGGCATCACCATCCCCGAGGAATATGGCGGGCTCGGCGCCAACTACGTCACCTATGGGCTGGTGGCGCGGGAAGTCGAGCGCATCGATTCGGGCTATCGCTCGATGATGAGCGTGCAGTCGTCGCTGGTGATGTATCCGATCCATGCCTATGGCTCAGAGGCGCAGCGCAAGAAATACCTGCCGAAGCTGGCGTCAGGCGAATGGATCGGCTGCTTCGGCCTGACCGAGCCGGATGCCGGTTCCGACCCCGGCGGCATGAAGACGCGCGCCGAAAAGACGGCGAGTGGCTACAAGCTCTCCGGCTCGAAAATGTGGATTTCCAACGCGCCGATCGCCGACGTGTTTGTCGTTTGGGCGAAATCGGCCGCGCATGACAACGAGATTCGCGGCTTCGTGCTGGAGAAAGGTATGAAGGGGCTGTCGGCGCCGAAGATCGGCGGCAAGCTGTCGCTTCGTGCATCGATCACCGGCGAAGTGGTGATGGAAGGGGTCGAGGTCGGCGAGGATGCGCTATTGCCGAATGTGTCGGGCCTGAAGGGGCCGTTCGGCTGCCTCAACCGGGCGCGTTATGGCATCTCCTGGGGGGCGATGGGTGCGGCGGAAGATTGCTGGCACCGGGCCCGCCAATATGGCCTCGACCGCAAGCAGTTCGGCAAGCCGCTGGCCGGCACGCAGCTTTTCCAGAAGAAGCTCGCCGACATGCAGACCGAGATCGCGCTGGGGCTGCAGGGCAGCCTGCGCGTCGGGCGGCTGATGGATGAAGGCAAGATGGCGCCCGAGATGATCTCGATCGTCAAGCGCAACAATTGCGGCAAGGCGCTCGACATTGCCCGCCAGGCCCGTGACATGCATGGCGGCAACGGCATCCAGATCGGCTACCATGTCATGCGCCATGCGCAGAACCTGGAGACGGTCAACACCTATGAGGGCACGCATGACGTTCATGCGCTGATCCTTGGACGGGCGCAGACGGGGTTGCAGGCGTTTTTCTGAGCGACCCCTAGGCCGGCAACGCTGCTTAATTTAGGTGCAGCGCAACATCTCTGCTTGGAGAATGGCCAGCATTTGTGTCAGGGTTCGGCGAATTCGTTTGAAACGCCAACTTTCGAGGCCCCATGGCAATTCTGGCAGCCGTCTATCACCTGACCCATTACAAATATGACCGGCCGGTGGTGCTTGGTCCCCAGGTCATCAGGCTGCAGCCGGCGCCGCATTCCCGCACCAAAGTGCTCAGCCATTCGCTGAAGGTCGGGCCGGCGAACCACTTCGTCAATCTGCAGCAGGATCCCTACGGCAATTTTCTGGCGCGCTTCGTGTTTCCGGAACCGGTGACGGAACTGAAGATCGAGGTCGACCTGGTCGCCGACATGACGGTCTACAATCCATTCGATTTCTTCGTCGAGCCATCGGCCGAGACCTTTCCGTTCGAATATCCGGAAGAGATCAGCGACGATCTCGCCATCTACCGGACGCCGGAGCCGGCTGGACCGCTGCTGGCGGCGTTCCTGCAAACGGTCAATCGCAGCGCTACCAACACCGTCAATTTCGTCGTCGACCTCAATGCGCGGCTGCAGCGCGAGATCGCCTATATCGTGCGCATGGAAACCGGCGTCTTTTCGCCGGAGGAGACGCTTGCCGCCAAGAAAGGCTCATGCCGCGATACGAGCTGGCTGCTGGTGCAGATCCTGAGGAATCTCGGCATCGCCGCGCGCTTCGTTTCCGGCTATCTGATCCAGCTGAAACCCGACCTCGTCGCGCTTGACGGGCCGCCCGGCACCGCCGTCGACTTCACCGATCTCCATGCCTGGTGCGAAGTCTATCTTCCAGGGGCCGGCTGGATCGGCTTCGACCCTACCTCCGGACTGCTAACCGGCGAAAGCCATGTGCCGCTCGCCGCGACGCCGCATTTCCGCAACGCCGCGCCTATTTCCGGCATGGCCAGCTTCGCCAATGTCGAGTTCGGCTTCGACATGCGGGTCGACCGCATCGCCGAGCACCCGCGCATCACCAAGCCGTTCTCCGACGAAAGCTGGCAGGCGCTCGATGCGCTGGGCAACCGGGTCGACGCCGCGCTCGATGCCGGGGACGTGCGGCTGACCATGGGCGGCGAACCGACCTTCGTGTCGATCGACGATTTCGAGGCGGAGGAGTGGAACACCGCCGCGGTCGGCCCGACAAAACGCGAAAAGGCTGATGCGCTGATCCGCCGGCTGCGTGAGCGTTTCGCGCCGGGCGGCTTCCTGCACTACGGGCAGGGCAAGTGGTATCCGGGCGAAAGCCTGCCGCGCTGGACGTTCTCGCTGTACTGGCGCGCCGACGGCGAGCCGGTGTGGAGCGACCCATCGCTGATCGCACGGGAAAACAGCGAAACAAATATCGGGCCGAAGCAGGCTGAAGGCCTGCTGACGGCGATTGCCGATGAACTCGGCATCGACAAGACCATGGTCAGCGAAGCCTATGAGGACCCGGCCGAGTGGCTGCTCAAGGAAGGCAAACTGCCGGAGAATGTCGATCCGTCCAATTCGAAGCTGGACGACCCCGAGGAGCGCAGCCGCATGGCGCGGGTGTTCGAACGCGGCTTGACCAAGCCGTCGGGCTACGTGCTGCCTGTGCAGCGCTGGAACAGCCAGGCGTCCGGACCGCGCTGGCGTTCGGAGAAGTGGAAGACGCGGCGCGGCAAGCTGTTTCTGGTGCCGGGCGATTCACCGGTCGGCTACCGCCTGCCGCTTGGCACGCTGCCCCATGTGCCGCCGGCGCAGTTCCCGTATATCGTGCCGGTCGATCCTTCCCTGCCGCGCGGACCATTGCCGGCGCGCGGGACTATTTTGCCTGAGGCCACTCCCTTGCCGGAGGCCGCTCCGGCCGAACTTGAAGGCGCCGACGAAATGGCGCGCCGCCCCCAGGCGGCGTCCTTTAATGTCGCGCCCGGCCCGCCGGCCGGGGTCGAGCCGCAGCTCCCCGCGCGCGGGGGCGCGGCGCGCCCCGCGCTGTCGGTCGAGCCGCGCGACGGGCGGCTTTGCGTGTTCATGCCGCCGGTCGAGGCGCTGGAAGATTACCTCGAACTGGTCGCGGCGGCCGAGAACGCGGCAAAGGCTATCGGCCTGCCGGTGCATATCGAGGGCTACGGCCCGCCGCACGATCCGCGCCTCAACGTCATCCGCGTGGCACCGGATCCCGGCGTCATCGAAGTGAACATCCATCCGGCTGCGAACTGGCAGGACTGCGTGGCGACGACCACAGCGATCTACGAGGAGGCGCGGCAGACGCGGCTTGGCGCTGATAAGTTCATGATCGACGGCCGCCACACCGGCACTGGCGGCGGCAACCATGTCGTCGTCGGCGGCGCGACACCTAACGACAGTCCGTTCCTGCGCCGCCCCGATTTGCTGAAGAGCCTGGTGCTGCAATGGCAGCGCCGTCCGTCGCTGTCCTATCTATTCTCAGGCCTGTTCATCGGCCCGACCAGCCAGGCGCCGCGCTTCGACGAGGCGCGCCACGATTCGCTCTACGAGCTCGAGATCGCAATGGCGCAGGTGCCGCATCCGGACAAGGGTCAGGCCCCGCTGCCGTGGCTGGTCGACCGGCTGTTCCGAAATCTCCTGACCGACGTGACGGGGAACACCCACCGCTCGGAAATCTGCATCGACAAGCTGTTTTCGCCGGACGGGCCGACCGGCCGGCTGGGCCTGGTCGAGTTCCGCGGCTTCGAAATGCCGCCCAATGCGCGCATGAGCCTGGCGCAGCAATTGCTGGTGCGCGCCATTATCGCCCGCGCTTGGAAGAACCCGCTCGATGGCCGCTTCGTGCGCTGGGGCACGTCGCTGCATGACCGTTTCATGCTGCCGCATTATGTCTGGGCTGACTTTCTCGACGTGCTGGACGACCTCAAGCTGAACGGCTTTGAATTCCGTCCCGAATGGTTCGACGCGCAGCTCGAATTCCGCTTCCCGTTCTGCGGCGAGGTCCAGCATGCCGGCATCAAACTGGAACTGCGACAAGCGCTGGAGCCATGGCATGTCATGGGCGAGCAGGGCGCGATCGGCGGAACGGTGCGCTTCGTTGATTCCTCGGTCGAGCGGCTGCAGGTGAAGACGGAAGGGCTCAACCCTGAGCGTCATGCCGTCGTCTGCAACGGCCGTATCGTGCCGATGAAGGTGACAGACACCAGAGAGACCGCGGTGGCAGGCGTCCGCTTCAAGGCCTGGCAGCCGGCATCCGGCCTGCATCCCGCGCTGCCGGTCAATACGCCGCTGGTCTTCGACATCTACGATGGCTGGTCGGGCCGGGCCATCGGCGGCTGCGTCTATCATGTCGCCCATCCCGGCGGGCGCAGCTACGACACCTTCCCGGTCAACGGCAACGAAGCGGAGGCGCGGCGGCTCGCCCGCTTCGAGCCGCGCGGCCATACGCCGTCCGGGTACGTGCTGCGCGACGAACAAGCGTCTGAGGATTTCCCGATGACCCTTGACCTGCGGCGGCCTGCAAGACTCTGATCAGCCATGGCAAAGGGGAATCACAAGAAAATAAGCGGCAGGACGCGTAACCTGCTGGAGCACTACCAGCCGATCGACGGTGTCGTCGACGAGATGGTCGATGCATCGGGCAATCCCCGTCCGGTCTGGAAAGACTTCATCGAGGCACTGGAAGAACTGGGGCCTGAAAAGCTCGCCCAGCGCTTCGCTCGCGCCGACCAGTATCTGCGCGACGCCGGCGTCTATTACCGCGTCTACGACAAGGCCGGTGCCAATGAGCGCGAATGGCCGCTGGCGCATGTGCCTCTCTTGATCGAGGAGCAGGAATGGGCCGCGATCAGTGCCGGCCTGGTCCAGCGGGCCGAGCTGTTCGAGGAAACGATCGCCGATATCTACGGGCCGAACCGCCTGGTCGAGAAGGGCATCCTGCCGGCGGGGCTGATCGCGGCCAGTCCGGAATATTTGCGGCCCGTCGTCGGCACCAGGCCGGCCAGCGGCCATTTCCTGCACTTCTGCGCCTTCGAGCTCGGCCGTGGGCCGGACGGCCGCTGGTGGGTGCTGGGCGACCGCACGCAGGCGCCGTCGGGCGCCGGCTTTGCGCTGGAAAACCGCGTTGCCACCACACGTGCGCTGTCCGACATCTATGGCGAGATGCATGTCCACCGCCTTGCCGGCTTCTTCCGTCGCTTTCGCGATGCGCTGAACGGCATGGCCAAGGCATCAGGCGGCCGTGTCGCCATCCTGACGCCGGGGCCGCTCAACGAAACCTATTACGAACATGCCTATATCGCCCGCTATCTCGGCATCATGCTGCTCGAAGGCGAGGATCTGACCGTCTCCGGCGATCGATTGATGGTGCGCACGGTTTCCGGGCTGGCGCCGGTCAGCGTGCTGTGGCGGCGGCTCGATGCGGCCTTCGCCGATCCGCTCGAGTTGCGGCCGGATTCGCAGATCGGCACGCCAGGGCTGGTCGAGGCGATCCGCGGGGGGGCCGTGTCAGTTGTCAACGCGCTCGGCTCCGGGCTGATGGAAACGCGGGCGCTGTTCGCCTTCCTGCCAAAAATTTCGCGCGAATTGCGCAACGAGGAGCTTCTGCTGCCGAGCGTCGCGACATGGTGGTGCGGGCGGGACGCCGACCGTGACCATGTGCTGGCTAACCTCGACCGCATGGTGATCGGCCCGGCGCTGTCGACACGGCTTGCCTTCGAGGATGATGATTGCACGAGGCTGGGCTCGGCTCTGGTTGCCGGGGAGCGGGCCGAACTGATAGCCCGGATCGAAAGGGACGGCGGCGACTTCGTCGGACAGGAAGCGGTGACACTTTCGACCACGCCGGTCTATGCCGGCGGCTGGCTTGAGCCGCGGCCAGCAGCCCTGCGCGTCTATCTGGCGCGAACACCGGAAGGCTGGACGGTGATGCCCGGCGGTTTTGCCCGTGTCGGCTTTTCGCTCGACCCGACGGCAATCGCCATGCAGCGCGGCGGCCAGGCCGCGGATGTGTGGGTGGTCAGCGACAGACCGGTGGAACGCGAGACGCTGCTGCCGCAGGAGCATGACAGCTTCACCCGTACCATGCCAGGCAGCCTGCCCAGCCGTGCGGCGGAAAACCTGACATGGCTCGGCCGCTATATCGAGCGATCGGAAGACACGGTGCGTATCCTGCGCGCCCACCACGTGCGGCTGGCCGAGGCGTCCGACCCGGATATGCCTTTGCTTGCCGATATCAGAGATCATCTCGAACCGTTCGGCATCGACGTTGCGGCGGCGATACCGCCGGGGCTGATCGGAACGCTGGACAGCGCCGTCTACAGCGCCGGGCAGATCCGCGACCGCTTCTCGCCCGACGGCTGGCTGGCGCTGAAGGATTTGTCGAAGACCATTCATCAATTCGCGACAACAGTGGCGCCGGGCGATGATGCGACGCGGGCGATGACGGTCATCCTGCGCAAGCTCGCCGGGTTTTCCGGCCTGCTGCATGAGAATATGTACCGCTTCACCGGCTGGCGCTTCCTGGAGATCGGCCGGCGGTTGGAACGCGGCATCCAGATCGCCCGTACGCTCGCCCGGTTGACCAGGGCTGCGGCGCCGGACGGCGCGCTCGACATGATGCTGGAGATCGGCGACAGCGTCATGACCCACCGGCGGCAGTATCCGGTGCAGGCCGGCCGGCGCACGGTGATCGACCTGCTGGTGCTCGATCCGCTCAACCCTCGCTCCATCCTGTTCCAGCTCGAGCGGCTGAAGGCCGAAATCGCGCTGTTGCCTGCTGTCGGCGGCGAGGGGCATATGTCGCCGGCGGCGAAGGAGATCCTGCAGCTCAACACGGCAATCGCCATCAAGGAGCCCTCGGACATGACGGCGAAAGCCCTGGACGATCTCGCCAACGAAATCGGCGGCCTCTACAACAGCCTCGCCAAAGCCTATTTCGGGTAAGGTGGGGTCGGACAAAGGCGGGCATGCTCTACGACATCAGGCTCAATCTGCGTTACGATTACGATGCTGCAGCCGGCGGCGGCCGCCATCAGGTGCGCGTGCTGCCGCCGACGATATCGGGCGTGCAGCGCGTGATCGCCGCTTCGCTGTCCTTCGCGCCGGCGCCCAGCGAACGCTCGGATTTTTCCGATTTTTTTGGCAATAATGTCACGTCGATCGCCTTTCGCGACGTTCACGATGCGCTCGACATCAGGATGAGCGCGCGCGTCGCGGTTTCGCGGCCGGAACCCGGGCTTGACGTGTCGCCCGACATTCGCCGGCTGAGGGAGGAACTCGATGCGGTGCGGTCGCTGTCGCCTGATACACCGCATCACTTTTTGGCCGCCAGCGACCATGCCGGCATCGATGCTGATATCACGGGTTACGCGCGGAGCAGTGCCGGCAACTCCGCTGTCAGCACGGCCATGGACCTGTGCAGCCGTATCTACCGCGATTTCACCTATGACGGCGAGGCGACTACGGTGCAGACCCGGGCAAGCGATGCCTTCGACCTGAAGCGGGGAGTCTGCCAGGACTTTTCGCATATCATGATCGCCGGCCTGCGCGGCCTGGGTGTTCCCGCCGGCTATGTCAGCGGGTTCCTGCGCACCATTCCGCCGCGCGGAAAACCGCGGCTGGAAGGGGCCGACGCCATGCATGCCTGGGTGAAGGTGTGGTGCGGGCGCGACACCGGATGGCAGGAGTTCGATCCGACCAACGGCATGCGGGCAAGCAACGACCACATCACCGTCGGCTACGGCCGCGACTACTCGGATGTCGCGCCGATCGTCGGCATCCTGAAGACGACCGGAGGCCAGGTCGGCGAGCAAGCGGTCGACGTCATTCCGGTTGTGCTGGAAAAGGCATAACAGCGGCAGGCGAGACCCCTCGATTGTGTGCGCCGAACATAGATAGACGACTGCTTCTCAACGCCTATGCGGTGAGCCTGACATGTTTGTGAAAGCCATGGCGGAACCAGCGGCGGGTCCGGCGCTTATCTACGGGAAATTTCTCGCGGAGAGGACATGCTGGATAAATCCGGGTCGCCGTCCGGCCGATTGGCTGCCGGGGCTGTTGCACCAAGAAAGGGAACGCCGAAGAATGGTGGGGAGGCCTCGGCCGATCGAGCCTCGCTGGCCTATGTCACCGATACCGAGCCCGGTATCCGCCGTCTGAGGGTGGGCAAGGGATTCTCCTACAAAGGGCCTGACGGGCAGGGTGTCGACGACGACACTTTGGCCCGCATCAAGGCGCTCGCCATACCGCCGGCGTGGACGGACGTGTGGATCTCGCCGGATGCCAACGGTCACATCCAGGCGACGGGCCGGGATCAACGTGGGCGTAAGCAATATCGGTATCATGCGCTCTGGGCGGAGGAGCGTGACGGCGTCAAATATTCGAGCCTGGTTGCCTTTGCAGAAAGCCTGCCTGAGCTGCGACGCCAGATCGACGCCGATCTGCGCCGCCACGGCCTGCCGCTGGAACGCGTTGTCGCCGCTGTGGCCTGGCTGCTCGACAACACGATGATCCGCGTCGGCAATGCCGCCTACGCTCGCGACAACAACAGCTTTGGCCTGACCACACTGCGCGACCGCCATGTCGACATCAATGGCTCGAGCCTGCGGTTTGCTTTCAAAGGCAAGTCCGGCAAGGAATGGAAGCTGAAGCTCGTCGATCGCCGGATCGCCAGGATCGTGCGCGGGGCGCAGGATCTGCCGGGCCAGAAGCTGTTCCAGTATCTCGACGAGGACGGAAGCAGGCGACCGATCCGCTCCGACGACGTCAACCGCTATATCAGGGAGACGGCAGGGGCCGATTTCAGCTCCAAGCATTTCCGAACATGGGGCGGCACCATCCATGCTGCGTCGCTGTTTGCGCAAACCGAACGACCCGAAACCCAGGCACAACAGAAGCGGGTGATGAACGGCGTCATCGACAGGGTGGCCGAGCGGCTGGGCAACACGCGCGCCATCTGCCGCAGATGTTACATCCACCCGCAGGTTTTCGAAGCCTGGTCCGAAGGCCGGCTGCTCAGCGAAATGGCGGATGCGAACAAGCGGAAGCGATCGATACCCGGCCTTGATGTCGAAGAAGCCCTCGTTCTGAGATGGTTGAAGGCGCAGGAAAGCTGAACCGAACAGAGCAGCCACAAGCCTTCATTGTGCTCGCAGGACGCAATTTTTTTATCGACGTTATGTCGGGATAGGTCCTACTGTTTCGTCCTTTGACAGAGAAAAGGACGCACCAATGCTCTACGCTATCCTCTGCTATGCCTCCGAAGACGTCGTCTGCTCGTGGAGCAAGGAACAGGACGATGCCGTCATGGAAAAACTCCTGGGCGTGCAGGAAAAATACGCTCAGGCGGGCCGGCTTGGCCCGGTGGCGCGGCTGCTGCCGACAACCGCTGCGACAACGCTGAGGAAGGTCAAGGGCGAAGCGGTCGTCATCGACGGCCCGTTTGCCGAAACCAAGGAACAGTTCCTCGGCTTCTACACGCTCGAATGCGCCGATCTCGACGAGGCCGTCGACTTTGCGCGCGAACTTTCCGAGGTCAACCCGAGCGGCGGCTCCTACGAAATACGGCCGGTTTCGCTCTTCAATCCCGCCAAGGTTTCCGCATGACCGATCTCACCTGGATCAGCACGGCGATCAGCACCGCCCGCCCACAGGCGATGGGCGCGCTGCTGCGCTACTTCCGCGATCTCGATGCGGCGGAGGAAGCCTTCCAGGACGCTTGTCTGCGAGCTCTGAAGAACTGGCCGACAAACGGTCCGCCGCGCGATCCGGCAGCCTGGCTGATCTTCGTTGGCCGCAACAGCGGCATCGACGCGGTGCGCAAGCGTGCCAAGCAGGCGCCGCTGCCGGAAGAGGACCAGATCTCCGATCTGGAGGATGCCGAGACTGATATCGCCGAACGGCTGGACGGCGCGCATTACCGCGATGACATATTGCGGCTGCTGTTCATCTGCTGCCATCCCGACCTGCCGGCGACGCAGCAGATCGCCGTGGCGTTGCGCATCGTTTCAGGCCTGAGCGTCAAGCAGATCGCCCGCGCCTTTCTCGTCGGTGAAAGCGCCATGGAGCAGCGCATCACACGAGCCAAGGCGCGCATCGCCGATGCCGGCGTGCCGTTCGAGACGCCCGGTGCGGTCGAGCGGTCCGAACGGCTCGCCGCCGTCGCTGCCATGGTCTACCTGATCTTCAACGAAGGCTATTCGACCAACAGCGGCGAGGCACCGGCCCGCGCGCCGCTTTGCGAAGAGGCGATCCGGCTGGCCCGGCTGCTGCTCAGGCTGTTCCAGACCGAGCCGGAGATCATGGGCCTGACGGCGCTCTTGCTTCTCCAGCATGCGCGTGCGCCGGCGCGTTTCGACGAGAACGGCGAAATCGTGCTGCTCGAAGACCAGGACCGCAGCCTGTGGACCCGCAAGATGATCGACGAGGGGCTGGCGCTGATCGACAAGGCGCTGCGCCACCAGAAGCCCGGTCCTTACCAGGTGCAGGCGGCGATCGCCGCCCTGCATGCGCGGGCGGAAAAGCCCGAGGACACGGACTGGAACGAGATCGAGCTGCTCTACAGCCTGCTCGAGCAGATGCAGCCGTCGCCGGTGGTGACGCTCAATCGCGCCGTCGCGGTCGCCAAGGTGCGCGGATCGGAAGCGGCACTTGCCATGATCGAGCCGTTGGAACAAAGGCTTTCAGGCTATTTCCATTTCTTCGGCCTCAAGGGCGGACTGCTGATGCAGCTCGGTCGCGGCGAGGAGGCGCGCATCGCCTTCGACCGCGCCATCGCGCTTGCCAACACGGCAGCCGAGGCCGCCCATATCCGCATGCATATCGACCGCCTGATGAAGGAAGGCGCCGCGCGGGGAACCGCGCAGACAGCGCGCTGAACGAATCGCTGGTTCAACGGTCTGACCTTGGCTTAGACCATGCCGGGGTGGCGATTTTTCCCTGAAACGAGTAATGCCACGCCATGACAGCGCCTGATGTGCCGATCGGCACAGGGACGGCATGGCACAAGGCTTTGCCCGACGCCATATGACGACGGGATCTGAAAGGAAAGAAAATGACGATTGCGAAGGAAACAGCCGGGTTACTGGCGAAACTGGGTGTCGCTGAGGACGCGCTTTCGGGCGGCGATCTTATCGTGCGCAGCCCGGTGACGGGCGAGCAGATCGCCGCGCTGAAGACGATCTCGCCGGCCGATGCGGCAAAGACCATCGATGCCGCCCACAAGGCCTTCCAGACATGGCGGCTGGTGCCTGGGCCGAAGCGCGGCGAGCTGGTGCGGCTGCTTGGCGAGGAACTGCGTACCCACAAGGCCGAGCTTGGCCGGCTGGTGTCGATCGAGGTCGGCAAGATCCCGTCCGAAGGGCTCGGCGAAGTGCAGGAGATGATCGACATCTGCGATTTCGCCGTCGGCCTCTCCCGGCAACTGTACGGCTTGACCATCGCCACCGAGCGCCCCGGTCATCGCATGATGGAAACCTGGCATCCACTAGGTGTGGTCGGCGTCATCTCCGCTTTTAATTTCCCGGTCGCGGTGTGGTCGTGGAATGCCGCGCTCGCGCTGGTCTGCGGCGACGCGGTGGTGTGGAAGCCGTCGGAAAAGACGCCGCTGACGGCGCTCGCCTGCGAGGCGATCTTCAAGCGTGCGGCAGAACGTTTCGGCGATGCTCCGGAAGGCTTGACGTCGGTGCTGATCGGCGATCGCGCCGTCGGCGAAATCCTGGTCGATCATCCGAAGGTTCCGCTGGTTTCGGCCACCGGCTCGACCCGCATGGGCAGGGATGTCGGTCCGCGGCTGGCGAAACGCTTTGCCCGCGCCGTGCTGGAGCTCGGCGGCAACAATGCCGGTATCGTCTGCCCGACCGCCGATCTCGACATGGCCTTGCGCGCTATTGCCTTCGGCGCCATGGGCACGGCCGGCCAGCGCTGCACGACGCTGCGGCGCCTGTTCGTGCATGAGAACATCTATGATGCCTTGGTTCCGCGCCTGAAGAAGGCCTATGAAAGCGTCTCGGTCGGCAATCCGCTGGAGACATCAGCGCTGGTCGGACCGTTGATCGACAAGGCGGCCTTCGACAGTATGCAGAACGCGTTGAAGGAAGCCGCCGCTCACGGTGGCAAGGTGACCAGTGGCACGCGGGTCGAGAATGGCCATCCAGACGCCTATTACGTTCGTCCGGGGCTGGTCGAGATGCCCAAGCAGGTGTCGCCGGTGACGGAAGAGACCTTCGCGCCGATCCTCTATGTTATGAAGTACTCGGACTTCGACGCCGTGCTCGACGAGCACAATGCGGTCGGAGCGGGGCTGTCGTCGTCGATCTTCACCCGCGACCTGCAGGAATCCGAGCGGTTCCTCGGTGTCGATGGTTCCGACTGCGGTATCGCCAACGTCAACATAGGCACATCGGGGGCCGAGATCGGTGGTGCCTTCGGTGGCGAGAAGGAGACCGGCGGCGGCCGCGAGTCGGGCTCCGACGCCTGGAAGGCCTATATGCGGCGCGCCACCAACACGGTGAACTATTCGAAGGCGCTGCCGCTGGCCCAAGGCGTATCCTTCGACATTGACTGAGAACGCCAGGGCTCCTTTCGCGGCGGCACCCATGAGCCCACGTGGCTCTATGGAGCGGCCGATGTGGCCCACCACATGTCGTTGAAACGTCAGCCGTGCCGACCCATATGTGCATTGCGTCGGATGTTTTCCTCCCATTGCGTCCGGCGCGTTCCCCTCTGGAGGTTTTGAACCTTCATGCCTGGCCGGACTTTAACAGTCCGGCCTTTTTTCTATTGGTCCCTGTGAAGCTGCTGTCCGCGAGCGAGTTCTAGAACCGCCGTAGGTCAGAGCGTCCACGACAGAGCAGGCCGCGTTGCTGGCCAGCGCACGGAAGCCCAATCAGCATAGCCAGCCCACTGAGCGAAAAATTTCGAGGCCATTCTTGCCATACTCGACAGCGGCCTAGGTGGTGTGGACTCTTAGGATTCCCTTTTTGACCGTAGCATGATTCAAGACTGCTTTTGGAGGCAGCCTTGGGTGTAATGGATCGGTTGAT
>NZ_JAMYLP010000051.1:0-39712 GCF_040318085.1 Mesorhizobium sp. M1322 | reverse complement strand
TCCCATCGTCCACCTCCATCGAGGTGGATGTTGAATCAGCACAAGACGCAGCTGTCACATCACAATCGATTCATCGATCACAGGACTTGCTCTAGAGCGTGAATCAAAAACCGCTCACGATCCACCGCATGACAAAGCGGGCAAATAAGCGTGTACCGCCCGAAACGGTAAAAAGCCGCTACATCACGATCGCAGGCATTGCAGTGATGAGCCTTCCTTGTCGGGAAGAGCGTCAGGGTAAGGGCTCTCAGCCAATCTCCGTATGAGTCAAGTTTGCGTGTGACCCGCCGCGCTGTGATACGATCACCGTAGCTGCGAAAAAGAGATACGAGTCGGCTTTCTCGAACATTGTTCCATAATGGTTTCAGCATCTCGCCCTTCACGGTTTTTCACCCAAGGAGCGATAATTTAGCGCCAGATGATATGATGTCGAGTCAGCGGAGCAGCAGGTGCTCGCGATGGGTCGGCAATGCAGGGCGCGAATTACGGTGACAGTGCACTTTTTTCTTCTCCCCCGCCTGCGCGTTTTTCCCGATTTCACGGCTTTTCCGGTTTGCTCGGCGATCCGGTCCAGAAGTGCTTCGCTGCCCATCGGCCGCGCAGATGCCGACATCGGCGGCGCGGCAAGGCAAGTCGAGCCATGCGTTCAATTTACACACAGCGACAGCCGAGCAAACATGGAGAAAAGTGCACTGTCACCGCAATTCCTTGGCGACGCATCCCGGTCCAATATGGAATCATCATCGCTTGCTCAAACTGGTCTAAGGAGGAGTTCTCTTGCCAAATGGACCACGCGGTTCCGCTCGGACGTGGTCCAGCCTTGAGGATGACGCGTCTCGATGGCGAGCGCTCCGTCGGACGTGGCAGTTAGCCTGGTGTGGCCGTCGCGAAATCCAAGCGTCCGACTTTTGTAACCAAGGTCATCCAGCAATAAAGCAATCGTTGCACCGCAATACCCGGAAGTTGCGAAGAGGATGACGCGGGGCGCGAGAGATGCAATCTCCTCTTTCAATGCCTGTAAGTGAGGCTCCGCAATAGCTGGCCATCGATTCGCTGGCGGCGGCTTGAACCGCCGACTTCGTCCATCTTGCAAATGTTCGTCCAAGCGATATGACGGCGAGACGGATCGATGAGATCGACCATTTGCCAGAAGGCTGACTTATTTGTCTTTTCAACCATCCACTTGGTAGATGCGGCCCCGCTCGTAGTCTGGTTGGTGTTTGACCCTACGAGCGTGCCTAGTGGTCCCGCGCTCTTTCCGACGTAAAGCAATGCCAAATTGCTTGTCGGATCATATTCAGGGCCGACGCCGGTCGCAAACACCCCGGGCGATGCCCAGCCTTGCTTAACGGCCACACGGTTGCATTCAGTAAGCTGTTTCCAAGTTGCGTCACTGATAGGCAACTTCCTTGACATGAGAAATCCCCCAGCATTCCGCTATTAAGAGCGCTCCGCCTGAGAGGCAGTCAAGGAGCCGGAAGATTTGCTGCTGCCAGACGTTCTGTTTCAAAACTGGCGAGACGGCATTCGGGTAACCCCACTGTGAAATTGACTGGCGGAGAGAGCGGGATTCGAACCCGCGTTACGGTTTCCCGTAAACACACTTTCCAGGCGTGCGCCTTCAACCACTCGGCCACCTCTCCGTCTTAGCATTTTCGCCGCGGCCGGTTTCACCGCGCGGGTTGGGGAGATGCGTCTCCCTTGGGGATTGCGGTCCGGAACTCCGCACCGTGGGCGCCGTCAACCAGCGGACACCCTTTCCCCGCACCTGAGCCGTCAAAGCAACAGGCGCGGGGCTCATCTAGTCGATCCGGTGCCGAATGCCAAGACGCTCTATTCGCTTTGTCGGATAGGGATGCTCTGTCCATGCCACCAGCGCTGCCTTGGTAGCCGATCGCCGCGATCGGCGGCGGCGTCTTTGCCGACTGACGCCGCAGCGGCGCGAACCGGCGGCGCAGGTTCAACTTCGCGTGTCGCGATTGCGGATAAAGCGCGCAGATCCTATTTATCAGGCCGATACAGACTCTGATAAGCTTCCGGGGAGTTAAGGTCTGGATGTTCCGCTTCGTCTTCCGTCTCGCGGCACTGGTTGCGCTTTCGGTTTCCGTCATCATGGCGGTGATCGACGCGACGCGCTCGGTGGCGGCCTCCGCGCTGGTCATGACCCCGCTCAACACGAGCTGGCTCGCCGTCTCGCCGGATACGCGAAGCGCCTTCGAAAGCTTCGTCCGCGACGAGCTTGGTCCGCTGCTGTGGGACGGCGCCATCGCCTGGGTGCTCAGCCAGCCCGGTTTCGCCGTGTTTGCGGTGGTTGCCTTCATTCTCTACTTGATCGGCTACAGGCGGGAGCGGCCGACCGGGCGGTTCGCCTAGACTTGATGATTCTCCAGCGTCCCCAAACAAAGAGAAAGGGAGACCGCACATGTTTCTCAGCGACATGCTGAACAAGAAGCTCAATCTGCCGAAGCCTGCCGAGGCGCTGCCGGGTCGTGCCAAGCCTATCCCGACGGCATCCAAGCACTTTGTCTCGAAGCGGCCGCTCAAGGGGCCTTATCCCGAGGGGCTGGAGACAGCGATGTTCGGACTGGGCTGCTTCTGGGGCGCCGAGCGTATGTTCTGGCAGCTTGAAGGTGTATGGGTCACGGCTGTCGGCTATGCCGGCGGCGTCACCCCCAACCCGACCTACCAGGAAACCTGCACCGGCCTTACCGGCCATGCCGAAGTCGTGCTCGTCGTCTACGACCCGAAGATCGTGTCCTATGCACAGCTTCTGAAGCTGTTTTGGGAAAGCCATGACCCGACGCAAGGCATGCGCCAGGGCAACGACGTCGGCACCACCTACCGCTCGACGATCTACACCTTCGGTGATGCGCAATACCAGGCGGCGATCGCCTCACGCGACGCCTACGAGGCCTCGTTGCGCGGCGCAGGGCGCGGCAAGATCACCACCGAGATCGCCCCGGCGCCGGAATTCTACTTTGCCGAAGAAGACCACCAGCAATATCTGGCGAAGAATCCCTACGGCTATTGCAATTTGCAGGGCACCGGCGTCGCCTGCGCCATCCCGGCTGCCGTCTCCGCCTGAGGCCTTGGCGGGACGATGATCCCGGCTTTTCCAACAGGTCAAAATTCCGCGTGAATTTTGCTTCGGGCCGTGCCAGATTGGCCCGAAGCGGGAGGAAGACACTCCTGTCTGATGTCGCATGCCTGCCGGAGAACCGGGCAGGCAGGCGGTGCATAACGGAAAAAATAACCGACAGGGTGTGGATCACATGAAACGTATTGTTCTCGGCCTCCTGGCCGCAACTGCGATGGTTCTTCCGGCCTTCGCCGCGGACATTCAGCCAGCACTTCTCTACGATCTCGGCGGCAAATTCGACAAGTCGTTCAACGAAGCGTCCTATAACGGCGCCGAAAAGTTCAAGGCCGAAACCGGCATCGCCTATGTGGAATTCGAGGTCTCAAACGCGACCCAGCGCGAGCAGGCGCTGCGCCGTTTCGCCGAGGACGGCCGCAATCCGATCGCTATGGCGGGCTTCTCCTGGGCGGATGCGCTGGAGAAGATCGCCGTCGAGTTTCCCGAGACCAAGTTCGCCATCATCGACATGGTCGTCGACAAGCCCAACGTCCGCTCCGTCGTCTACAAGGAGCAGGAAGGCTCCTACCTCGTCGGGGTGATGGCGGCAATGGCCTCGAAGACCAAAAAGGTCGGCTTCATCGGCGGCATGGACATTCCGCTGATCCGCCGATTCGGCTGCGGTTATGTCGGCGGCGCCAAGGCGGCCGGCGCGACCGGTGTCATCCAGAACATGACCGGCGATACGCCGGCAGCCTGGAACGATCCGGCCAAAGGCGGCGAGATTGCCAAGACCCAGATCGACCAGGGTGCCGACGTGATCTACGCAGCGGCAGGCGGCACCGGTGTCGGCGTGTTGCAGGCAGCGGCCGACGCCGGCAAGCTCGGCATCGGCGTCGATTCCAACCAGAACGGCCTGCAGCCAGGCAAGGTGCTGACGTCGATGGTCAAGCGCGTCGACGTTGCCGTCTACAACACCTTCATGGACGCCAAGAACGACAAGTTTACCGGCGGCATCAACGATCTCGGCCTTAGGGAAGGCGGTGTCGACTACGCCATGGACGACAACAACAAGGCGCTTGTCGATGACGCGATGAAGGCGGCGGTCGAAAAGGCCAAGGCCGACATCATCGCCGGTACCATCAAGGTGCACGATTATATGTCGGACAATTCCTGCCCATATTGATCGCGACGTTGCCGATCTGATCGAAGCCGTCGGGTGAAAATCCGGCGGCTTTGCTTTCTCCGTAGGCTCACCAATGCGGCGGCTTGGTCACCGGCACGTCCGGTGCAGCCTGTTCCTCCAGCGCCAGGAATCGGTCGGCCAGCGCATCGAGCTTGCGCTGCATGCGCTCGATCGCCTTCCACTGCTCTGCGATCTGATCGGACAGTTCCTCGATGGTCTTCTCCTGCTCGGCGGCGCGGATTTCCAGCGTCGTCAACCGGTCGGCGGGCATAATCATTCGAAAACCTCGGGTTCTTGCTGCGCAAGGATGCGAATTTCGGGATTCGCTACATTAGAGCGACGTGCGTCAAATTGGACGCCCAAACTACCCTCTAACACTTATGATCTTCGCATCGCGCTTTCCGAAAATCGAATCCGGTTTTCGGGCCGATGCGATGGCGAATGTGAAGCCGCGGCCACGTTCGAAATTGACAAGCGCGCGGTGATTTGTCGAGAGTGAACGCTGCTCCGGCCAATTGGCACAGACGGGGTGTCATGCTAGGCGTTTTGACCAAGCGATAAAAAATACGAGTGGGACAGGCTGCATGGCGCAAGCCGCAATCGAGCTGATCGGCATCAACAAGAGTTTTGGCGCCGTGCGCGCCAATCGCGACATCAATCTGGAGATCGTGCGCGGCACCATCCATGGCATTGTCGGCGAGAACGGCGCCGGCAAGTCGACGCTGATGTCGATCCTCTATGGTTTTTACCAGGCCGACAGCGGCGAGATCCGCGTCGGCAGCCAGCCGGCATCGATCAAGTCGCCAAATGACGCCATCGCGCTCGGCATCGGCATGGTGCATCAGCATTTCATGCTGGTTGACAATTTCACGGTGCTGGAAAACGTCATTCTCGGCGCCGAAAGCGATGCGCTGCTGAAGAAGAGCATCGCCAAGGCGCGGTCGGAACTGGAACGGCTCGAGCGCGAATACGGGCTGGAAGTCGATCCTGATGCGATCATCGAGGAGTTGCCGGTCGGCCTGCAGCAGCGTGTCGAAATTCTCAAGGCGCTGTATCGCGGCGCCGAGATCCTGATCCTCGACGAGCCGACAGGCGTGCTCACCCCCGCAGAAGCCGACCATCTGTTCCGCATCCTCAAGCAGCTGAAGGAGCAGGGCAAAACGATAGTGCTGATCACCCACAAGCTGCGCGAGATCATGGCGATCACCGACACGGTCTCGGTCATGCGCCAGGGCACGATGGTGGCGACACGCGAAACCAGGAAGACCACGGTCGAGGAACTGGCCGAGCTGATGGTCGGGCGCCGCGTGCTGCTCAGGGTCGAGAAAGGCGAAGCCGAAGCAGGCGGCGTCAAGCTCGCGGTCAAGAACCTGACGGTGAAGGATTCGCGCGGCGTCACCATGGTCGACGACGTCTCCTTCGACGTGCGCGCCGGCGAGATCGTCGGCATCGCCGGCGTCGCCGGCAACGGGCAATCCGAAATGCTCGAGGCGATTTCCGGCATCAGGCGCGCCGTCTCGGGCTCGGTCATGCTCGACGGCAAGCCGATCGATCTGACCGGGGCCGCCGATCCCGGCGAACTGCGCGACCGCGGCCTCGCCCATGTCCCGGAAGACCGTCATCATGTCGGGCTGGTGCTGGCCTTCGAGGAGAACGAGAATTCGATCCTCGGCTATCACGACGATCCGCGCTACCTGAAAGGGCCGTTCCTCAACATCGATGCCATCCGCGACGACGCCAAGGACAAGATCACCAAATACGACATCCGTCCGGCGGACTGCCGCCTCAAGACCGCCAATTTCTCCGGCGGCAACCAGCAGAAGATCGTTCTGGCGCGGGAAATGGAACAGGATCCGGGCGTGCTGATCGTCGGCCAGCCGACGCGCGGCGTCGATGTCGGCGCCATCGAATTCATCCACAAGCGGCTGATCGCCTTGCGCGACCAGGGCAAGGCGGTGCTGGTGGTGTCGGTCGAGCTCGACGAGATCCGCTCGCTCTCCGACCGCATCCTGGTGATGTTTGCCGGCCGCATCGTCGGCGAGCGCGGCCCGGAGGCGACGGAAGGCGAGCTTGGACTGCTGATGGCCGGTGTCGAGCACCGGGAGGCGGCGGAATGAGCACGCCTTATGCCAAGCTGCCGGCCTGGGCGGATTACGGGCTGATCCCGGTGATCAATCTCGCCGTTGCCTTCGTCGTCGCCGGCTTCGTCGTGCTACTGGTTGGCGAAAATCCGTTCCGCGCTGCCGTTGTCCTGGTCGAGGGCGCCTTCGGCCGTGGGCAAGGCATCGCGTTCACGCTTTTCTACGCCACCACCTTCATCTTCAGCGGGCTGTCGGTGGCGGTTGCGGCGCATTGCGGCCTGTTCAACATCGGTGGCGAGGGCCAGGGCTATATCGCCGGTCTCGGCATCGGCATCGTCTGCCTGGCCTTCGACAGCGTACTGCCATGGTGGCTCACCTTCCCGCTGGCGATCATCGCCGCTGCGGCGATGGGGGCGCTGTGGGCGCTGATCCCCGCCTATCTGCAGGCCAAGCGCGGTTCGCACATCGTCATCACCACCATCATGTTCAACTTCATCGCCGCCAGCGTCATGGTCTACGCACTGGTCGGATTCTTGAAGCCGGCCAATTCGATGGCGCCGCAAACACGCACCTTCCTCGAAGGCGCGCAACTGCCGAAGCTCAACTGGGTCATCGAGCTGTTCGGCGCCAAGATCCGCTCGGCGCCGTTCAACATCAGCTTCCTGCTGGCGCTGGCCATGGCCTTTCTGGTCTGGGTGCTGATCTGGCGCACCAGGCTCGGCTACGAGATGCGCACCTACGGCCACAGCTCGAAAGCGGCGCGCTATGCCGGCATTTCGGAGACCCGCATCATCATCGTCGCCATGATGATCTCGGGCGCGCTGGCCGGCATGATGGCGCTCAACCCGACGATGGGCGACCAGCACAATGTCGCGCTCGAATTCGTTTCAGGCGCCGGGTTCGTCGGCATCGCCGTGGCGCTGATGGGGCGCCTCCACCCGGTCGGCATCGTGCTCGCCGCAATATTGTTCGGCATGCTCTACCAGGGCGGCGCCGAGCTCGCCTTCGAGATGCCGGCGATCAGCCGCGACATGATTGTCATCATCCAGGGCCTGGTCATCCTGTTCGCCGGCGCGCTCGAGCACATGTTCCGGCCCTATGTCCAGGCGCTGTTCGCCTCGCTCAGCCCGAGATCTGTCGGCATGGAAGCGATCAAGGGGAAGGGTGCCTGAGATGGATTTGTTCAACGCCGTCATCCAGGTTTTGGACTCGACCATCCGCCTGTCGGTGCCGTTGCTGCTCGCCTGCCTCGCCGGCCTGTATTCGGAGCGCGCCGGCATTTTCGACATCGGGCTCGAGGGCAAGATGCTGGTCGGCGCCTTCGCCGGCGCCGCCGCGGCCTCCGTCTTCCATTCCGCCTATATCGGCCTCGGCATGGCCATCCTCATCTCGGTCGCTTTCGCGCTGGTCCACGGCTTTGCCTCGATCACCCATCGCGGCAACCAGATCGTCTCCGGCGTGGCGATCAATTTCATCGCCGCCGGATCGACGATCATGCTCGGCCAGGCCTGGTTCCAGCAAGGTGGACGTACGCCGGCTCTGGCCTCGGACGAGCGGTTCGGGGCGATCATCTGGCCCGGTGCGGACGCGCTCAGGAGCGTGCCGATCCTCGGCCCGATATATTCGGAACTCATCTCCGGCCATTCCGTGCTGGTCTATGTCGCGTTTCTCGCCGTGCCGTTCACCTGGTGGGTGCTGTTCCGTACCCGCTTCGGCTTGCGCATGCGCGCGGTCGGCGAGAACCCGGCCGCGGTCGACACCGCCGGCATCTCGGTCGCCTGGCTGCGCTACCGGGCGCTGATCTGCACAGGCGTGCTCACTGGCATTGCCGGCGCCTACCTGTCGATGGTGCAGAATGGCGGCTTCGTGAAGGACATGACCGCCGGCAAGGGTTATATCGCGCTGGCCGCGCTGATCTTCGCCAAGTGGAAGCCGGTCAACGCCATGTTCGCCTGCCTTTTGTTCGGCTTCCTCGACGCGCTGTCGATCCGGCTGCAGGGCACGCCGCTGCCGCTGATCGGCAAGGTGCCGGTGCAGCTCATGCAGGCGCTGCCCTATATCCTCACCGTCATCCTGCTCGCCGGCTTCATCGGCAAGGCGATCCCGCCGCGCGCCGGCGGCGTGCCCTATGTCAAGGAACGCTGAGCATGATCCCGAACCGCAGGTCCGCGTCAGCGAAAAGTGGAAGCCGGTTTTCGGACGAGATCATGCGAGGGAAAATGTGAGCATGATCCCGAAAAGTGGAAGCCGGTTTTCGGACAAGATCATGCGAGGGAAAAACAATGTCGCATGATCTGTTCGAAGCGGCCAAGGCCGCCATGGCGAAGGCCTATGCGCCCTATTCGAAGTTTCCGGTCGGGGCGGCATTGCGCACCGAGGACGGCCGCGTCTTTGCCGGCGCCAACATCGAGGTCGCTTCCTATCCGGAAGGCTGGTGCGCCGAAACCACCGCGCTCGGCCACTACATCATGGGCGGCGGCGGCAGGATCACGGAGATCGCGGTGATCGCCGAGCGCATGCCGAAATGCTCGCCCTGCGGCGGCTGCCGGCAGCGGCTGGCCGAATTCTGCCGGCCGGAAACCAAACTCTATCTCTGCGACAATGGCGGCGTGGTCGAGACCGTGACCCTGGGCGAGATGCTGCCCTACGGCTTCCAGGGCGACATGTTGAAATGAAGAGCTGGTTGAAATGAAGAGCTGGTTGAAATGAAGGAAGCGCTTGATCGTCTCGTCGAAAGGCTGGACGGGCTGGCGCCCGCCGCCGCGCTGGTGCTGGGTTCGGGTCTTGGCGGGCTTGTCGACCGGGTCGAGGACGCTGTCCGTATTTCCTATGCCGAATTGCCGGGCTTTCCCAGAAGCGGCGTCACCGGCCATGCCGGCGAGGTGGTGGCGGGACATTTTGCCGGCACGCCAGTGCTGATGCTGTCCGGCCGCGCCCACTATTACGAGCACGGCAACGCCGCTGCGATGCGGCCGGCGCTGGAGGTGCTCGCCGGCCTCGGCATCTCGAAACTGATCCTCACCAATGCCGCCGGCTCGGTCGATCCGGACATGGGGCCGGGCTCGGTGATGCTGATCACCGATCACATCAATTTCTCCGGCTCCAACCCGCTGATCGGCGAGCCGAGCGACCGCCGCTTCGTCGGCCTGACCGAAGCCTATGATGCCGGCCTTCGCTCAGCGATCGAGACGGCCGCGAAGGCGACGGCTACCGTGCTGCACAAGGGCGTCTATATGTGGTTTTCCGGGCCGTGCTTCGAGACCCCCGCCGAGATCCGCATGGCGCGCGTCATGGGCGCCAATGCCGTCGGCATGTCGACCGTGCCGGAGGTCGTTCTTGCACGCTTCCTCGGCCTGCGCGTCGCCGCCTGCTCGGTCATCACCAATCTCGCCGCAGGGATGACCGGGGCGGAGCTTTCGCACCAGGAAACCAAGGACATGGCGCCAATCGGCGGCGCGCGGCTGGCGACGATCCTCCAGCGTATGTTCCAGGACGGGTTGCCGGGGCGTAAGGTCCCGGCCTGATGCTTCCCCAGGAAATCATTCGCAGCAAGCGCGACGGTCACAGGCTGTCGACGCAGGAGATCGCCAGCCTCATCGAAGGCGTCACCGCCGGCACCGTCTCGGACGGGCAGGTCGGGGCCTTCGCCATGGCGGTGTTCTTCAACGGCATGAGCCGCGACGAGGCGTTGGCGCTGACGCTGGCGATGCGCGATTCCGGCGACGTGCTCGATTGGTCGGACCTGCCGGGCCCGGTCACCGACAAACATTCGACAGGCGGCGTCGGCGACAATGTCTCGCTGTTGGTGGCGCCGATCGTCGCCGCCTGCGGCGCTTATGTGCCGATGATTTCCGGCCGCGGTCTTGGCCATACCGGCGGGACGCTGGATAAGATGGATGCAATCCCCGGCTATATCAGCCAGCCGGATGTGGCGGGCTTCCGCAAGGCAGTGCTCGAAGCCGGCTGCGCCATCATCGGCCAGACCGCCGATCTCGCGCCCGCCGATCGCAGGCTCTATGCGATCCGCGACGTGACGGGAACCGTCGAATCGGTGCCGCTGATCACCGCCTCGATCCTGTCGAAGAAGCTGGCCGCCGGCCTGCAGTCGCTGGTGCTCGACGTGAAGGTCGGCAACGGCGCCTTCATGGAAAAATCCCGTGACGCAACGACACTGGCGAACAGCCTGGTCGAAGTCGCCAATGGCGCCGGACTGAAGACCTCAGCACTGGTCACCGGCATGAACGAGCCGCTGGCGTCGGCAGCCGGCAACGCCGTCGAGGTGCGCAATGCCGTCGATTTTCTCACCGGCCGCTTCCGCGACCGGCGACTGGAGGATGTGACGCTGGCGTTGGCCGCAGACATGCTGCAGTCGGCCGGGCTGGTCTCGTCCAACCAGGACGGCATGCGGCGCGCCGCCGAGACGCTTGCCGGCGGCGGTGCCGCCGCCGTCTTCGCCCGCATGGTGGCGGCGCTCGGCGGTCCGGCCGACTTCGTCGAGAATCCGCAAAAATACCTGCCGAAGGCGGCGACGGAGTTCGCGGTCAAGGCGACCGAAAACGGCTTCGTCACCGGCATCGCCACCCGCGACATCGGGCTCGCCGTCGTCGGGCTTGGCGGCGGGCGCGTACGGCCGGACGACAGGATCGACCATGCGGTCGGCATCACCAGGCTGCTGCCGGTCGGCGCGGAGGTGCGCGCCGGTGAGGCGCTGGCGCTGGTCCATGCCCGCAATGCCGGGGATGCCGAAGCGGCCGCCGCCGCCGTGCTTTCGGCCTATGCGATCGGCGCTTCGAAGCCGCCCGCGGAAAAAACCGTCATTCGGCGGATCCTGCCGCGCGGATGACGTTTTTTATTGGACCATGATCTTTCCGAAAACCGGTTTCCACTTTTCGGGATCATGGTTCACTGGACGAGCAGCAGCGCGCCATTTTCGACCTGATATTTTTCAAGCCGCTGGAGAAAGCTCAGGCCGATCAAATTGGTCCGCAGCGCCTTGTCGTCGAGCACCACCGCCTGGACGCCGTCGACCGTGATCTTGCCGATCTGCAGCCGATCGACGGTAACCAGGGCAGCCTTGATCGCGCCGTTGGCGGTGTTGACCTGGTGTTTGAAGTCCGACGCGTTCAGCGAAATGCCGATCCTGCGTGCCGTCGAACTGTTGATGGCGACGAGCGTCGCGCCGGTGTCGATCATGCCGTCGGCCGTTCGACCGTTGAGCTTGAACGTCGACGTGAAATGCCCGCGCGCGTCGGCGGTCACCACGACCTTGCGGCCGAGCGGCTGCGGCGTTGCCGGTCTGTCGGGAACCGTGGCCAGGTTCAGGTCCGTTTGCGTTTCGACCGCCGGCCTGGCCCCGACCGCCGATTTCAGCAGGCCATCGAACATCTGCGGATTCGACTGATAGAGCATCGGGAACGACGCCGATGTTACGGCGAGCACGCCGAGG
Organism: Mesorhizobium sp. M1322; assembly: GCF_040318085.1. Classification (NCBI taxonomy): domain Bacteria; kingdom Pseudomonadati; phylum Pseudomonadota; class Alphaproteobacteria; order Hyphomicrobiales; family Phyllobacteriaceae; genus Mesorhizobium; species Mesorhizobium sp. M1322. Next base: position 27,923 of record NZ_JAMYLP010000051.1, on the reverse strand, counting down.
ATGAGATTGCGCAGCATGGACCGGCCTTCGTGAAGGCCCATGCTTATCGCGGGATGGTGTTTGCCGCTTTAACAGATGCGGAAAGCGGCCGATTGCGTAAACGATCGGTAAACGAGTGGCACCCTCATTTGGTCCCGTACATGCGGTCGCCAGCATCGCCGAGGCCGGGCATGATGTAGCCCTTCTCGTTGAGCTGGCGGTCGATGGAAGCGGTGAAGACCGGGACATCGGGATGCGCCTTGGTGAACCGCTCGAGGCCCTCTGGCGAGGCCAGCAGGCAGAGGAAGCGGATGTTGGTGGCGCCGCGCCCTTTCAGCTTGTCAATCGCCGCGATCGCCGAATTGGCGGTCGCCAGCATCGGATCGACGACGATCACCAGCCGGTCGGCGAGATCGCTCGGCGCTTTGAAGAAATACTCGACCGCTTCCAGCGTTTCGTGGTCGCGGTAGAGACCGATATGGGCGACGCGCGCCGCCGGCACCAGGTCGAGCAGGCCTTCGAGCAAGCCGTTGCCGGCGCGCAGCACCGAGGCGAAGACCAGCTTCTTGCCCTCCAGCGTCGGCGCTTCCATCGTCTCGATCGGCGTTTCGATCGTCGTCGTCGTCAGTTCGAGGTTGCGGGTGACCTCGTAGCCGAGCAGCAGTGAGATCTCGCGCAGCAGCCGCCGGAAGCCGGCCGTCGAGGTTTCCTTCTTGCGCATGATGGTCAGCTTGTGCTGGACAAGCGGGTGGTCGACGACAGTGACGCCCTGCATCGTGTTCTCCTAGCTGCGCAGGTGAATAGTGAATAGTGAATGGTGAATAGTGAATAGTGAATAGGTTTGCGAGTCCTTGGTTCAGCGGAAAAACTCGCGGTTGACGGACCGAAGCGCCGCATTCACCATTCACCTGCCCTTGACGTCGAGCCGGCCCAGCAGCATTGCCTTGGTCTTCCTGTCGACGAAGGCGGCCTCGATGGCGGTTCTGGTGACAGCGGCGAGCGCCTTGTCGTTCATCGAAAAATGCTCTGCGGCATTGTCGTATTCGCGCTTCAGCGACGTCCAGAAAAAGGGCGGATCGTCGGAGTTGAGCGTCACCTTGCAGCCCGCCGCCTGCAGTGCCGGAAAAGGATGATCGGCGAAACTGTCGAAGACCTTCAGCGCGATGTTGGAACTCGGACAGCACTCGAGCACGACGCCTTCGTCGGCGATGCGCCGGACAAGGTCGGGATTCTCGATGGCGCGCACACCATGGCCGATGCGGGCGGGGCGGATGTGGTCGAGTGCGGCCTCGACGCTCTCCCAGCCCATCAGTTCGCCGGCATGGACGGTGATGCCGAGGCCGGCCTCGCGCGCGATTTCGAAAGCCCTGACATAATCCTCCAGATCGCCCATCCGCTCGTCGCCGGCGACGCCGAAGCCGGTGACCAGCGGATGCCCGCAGCGGGCCGCGAAGCGCGCCGCCTGCTCGATCGATTCGACGCCGGCGTTGCGCACGCCGGTGACGATCATGCGGCCCTCGATGCCGGTCTTGGCCTTGGCGCGCGCCATGCCTTCGCCGAGCGCGTCCGTATAGGCCTTGGGCGACAGGCCGGCCTTGCCGGCGTGGTCCGGCGAGGTGAAGATCTCGGAATAGATGGCGCCGTCACGGGCGAGGCTGGTCAGGTAATGATCGGTCAGCCGCGCATAGTCTTCTTCCGTGCGGAACAGGTCGGAGGAGAAGTCATAGGCGGCGAGGAAGGAGGTGAAATCGTGCCAGACGAAAGAGCCGTTCTGAATGTAAGGCGAGGTGTCCTTGCCGTATTTCTGCGCCTGGCGGATGACGAGTTCGGGCGCCGCTGCCCCTTCGATATGGCAGTGCAGTTCCGCTTTCAAAGGCATGCAATCATCCCGTCAGGTCTGTCCAGCTCGTCGACATAAGTACGATTCACGACCGAGAAGCGCGGCCGAACACCGCGCCTTAAACAATAGCGTCGGCACCATCGATCGGCTATGGTCCCGCCGGTTTTATGGCGGATCAAAAATAATGTCGGTTGAGAGAACCACGGCCGTTGGCGGCATGGAGACCTCCTATGGTTTCAAGCGTGTAGGGGCAGGCGAGAAGCAGTCCCTGGTCAATGACGTTTTCCACAAGGTGGCGAACCGCTACGATCTGATGAATGACCTGATGTCGGCCGGCCTGCACCGGCTGTGGAAGGACGCCATGGTCACATGGCTCAATCCACCGAAACGACCGGGCTGGAGCGTTCTCGACGTTGCCGGCGGCACCGGCGACATCGCCTTCCGCATCGTCGAGGCGAGCGGCAGGAACGCCCATGCCACGGTTCTCGACATCAACGGATCGATGCTTGCCGTCGGCCGCGACCGGGCCGAGAAAAAGGGCCTGACGGCAAATACCGATTTCGTCGAGGCCAATGCCGAGGAGCTGCCTTTCACTGAGGCCAGTTTCGACGCCTATACGATCGCTTTCGGCATTCGCAACGTGCCGCGCATCGATGTGGCGCTTGCGGAAGCCTATCGCGTGCTCAAGCCCGGCGGGCGCTTTCTCTGCCTCGAATTTTCCGAGGTCGACATGCCGTTGCTCGACAAGGTCTATGAGGCGTGGTCGTTCAACACCATCCCCAGGATCGGCAAGGCGGTGACCGGTGACGACGAGCCCTATTCCTATCTGGTCGAATCGATCCGCAAATTTCCCAATCAGCAGAATTTTGCGGCGATGATTTCCCGCGCTGGCTTCGACCGCGCTTCCTTTCGCAATTATTCCGGCGGCATAGCTGCGCTTCATTCGGGCTGGAAGCTTTGAGGCGAGCGCAGTCATGAGCAGTGTCGGCGCTGGTTTCAGGCTCGTGCGCGCCGGCTGGGTGCTGGTCCGCGAAGGCGTCGTCGCGGCGCTGCCGGGCGACGAGCTCTTCGGCCTGCCGAAACTCGGCTGGCGGATGGCGCGGCTGTTCACCCGCCGCCGCGCGCTTGCCTATGAGCGTGGCGACCGGCTGGCCAAGGCCGTCGTCCGGCTCGGCCCATCCTATGTCAAGCTCGGCCAGTTCCTGGCGACCCGGCCCGATGTCGTCGGCAACGACATAGCGCTCGATCTCGCCATGTTGCAGGACAAGATGCAGACATTTCCACAGGCCGAGGCCATTGCGGCGATAGAGGCCTCGCTCGGGCGCAAGGTCGGCGAACTCTACGCCAGTTTCGGCGAGGCCGTCGCCGCGGCCTCGATCGCCCAGGTCCATATCGCGGAAACCCTGGAGAACGGCGTCGGTTCGCGAGTGGCGGTCAAGGTCATCCGGCCAGGCGTGCGCCGCCGCTTCTTTCGCGATCTCGAAAGCTATTTCCTGGCTGCTCGCCTCCAGGAAAAATACATCCCGTCGTCGCGCCGGCTGCGGCCGGTCGAAGTGACCGAGACGCTGGCACAGACCACCAAGATCGAAATGGATCTGAGGCTGGAGGCGGCAGCGCTTTCGGAGCTTGGCGAGAACACCAAGGACGACCCCGGCTTTCGCGTCCCATCCGTCGATTGGGAGCGTACCGGTCGCGATGTGCTGACCATGGAATGGGTCGACGGCATCAAGATGAACGACATTGCCGGCCTCGCTGCCGCCGGCCACGATCTGAAGGCGATCGCCGCCAATCTGGTCCAGTCGTTCCTGCGCCATACGCTGCGTGACGGTTTCTTCCACGCCGACATGCATCCCGGAAACCTGTTCGTCGAGCCTAATGGCACCATCGTCGCTGTCGATCTCGGAATTGCCGGCCGGCTCGGCAAGAAGGAGCGCCGGTTCCTCGCCGAAATCCTCTACGGCTTCATCACCCGTGACTATCTGCGCGTCGCCGAAGTGCATTTCGAGGCCGGCTACGTGCCGCGCCGGCATAATGTCGCCGCGTTCGCCCAGGCGATCCGAGCGATCGGCGAGCCGATCCACGGCCAGCCGGCCGAGACCATCTCGATGGCCAAGCTCTTGGCGCTTCTGTTCGAGGTGACCGATCTCTTCGATATGGCGACGCGCTCCGAACTGGTGCTGCTGCAGAAGACTATGGTGGTGGTCGAGGGCGTCGCCCGCACTCTCGACCCGGCCTTCAACATGTGGAAGACCTCCGAACCAGTGGTCGGAGGCTGGATATCAGCCAATCTCGGCCCGCGTGCCCTGCTGGCCGACGCACGCGACGGCGCCAGCGCGCTGCTGGCGCTGGTCCGCCAGGCGCCGGACCTCGCCGCCCGCACCGAGCGGCTGTCGCGCGAGATCGATCTGATGGCCGAACACGGGCTGCGCTTCGATGAAAGGACGGCGCACGCCATCGGCAAGGCCGAGGCGCGCCATACGCGCTCCGGCCGGCTGGCGCTGTGGGTGATGGCGCTGACGCTGGTCTATATCGCCTGGAAGCTCCTCTGAAATGCTGGCAGTGGCAGCAGTGCTGTCATTGCAGCCATGCTTCGAGATCGCTATATTAGGTCGCGGGAGCGCGATCATGGCCCGGATTACTGTCCGCAATGTGGATGAGAGTGTCATGCGGCGACTGCGTGAGCGTGGCGCTGCGCGTGGCGTTTCCATGGAGCAGGAGGCGCGGGACGTGCTCGCCGCATCCGTTGGGCTTCCGACCACCAAGGGTTTCGACTGGTCGGGCATTGCAGCCGAGGACGAAGCCAAGTTCAGACCGACGACACGGGGGCAAGGGTAGTTATGGGCACCCTGACCATTCGCAATCTCGACGACGATCTGAAGCAAAAGCTGCGCGAGCGGGCTGCCAGACATGGCGTGTCAATGGAGCAGGAGGCAAGAAATCTGTTGCTGAAGGACGTGGCAGTCGCCAAAGAACGTGATGGGGATTTTGTTACGGCGGAGGAAATCCTCGAATACGGCCGACGACTGCAACGAGTAGATTTTGATCAGAAGAAATTCACGGATGACCTCTGGTCCTTCATAGAGGAAGAATGACCGTGGTGGTCGACACCTCAGCGATCGTGGCCATCCTGAAGCAGGAGCCCGATGCTCCGGCAATCGCCCAGCGCCTCGCAGGAAATCAGCGGATATTGATGAGCGCCGCGACTCTGATGGAATGCGGCACAGTAATTGTCCGACGCTATGGCGCGGCCGGCACGGCCGAGTTGACGGGTCTTCTTGCTAGGCTCAAAGTTACGATCGTCGCGCTCTCCGCCGAACATGCGCAAGCCGGAATTGAAGCCTATGCACTGTATGGCCGAGGTGCTGGCCATCGTGCCAACCTCAACATGGGCGACTGCTTCGCCTACGCTCTGGCCAAAACCCGAAACCTGCCGCTGCTTTTCAAGGGCGACGATTTCATCCATACCGATATCGAACCGGCGCTGAAGCCGGCATGACATCGGACAAGCACTGGTCTTGGGCATGATCCTTTCCGGCAAGCGCATCCTGCTGATCATCGGCGGTGGTATCGCCGCCTATAAGGCGCTCGACCTGATCCGTCGGCTGCGCGAGCGGGGCGCCGCCGTGCGTGTGGTGATGACCGCCGCGGCGCAGGAATTCGTGACCACGCTATCGGTTGGAGCGCTGTCGGCCGACCACGTCTTCACCGATTTGTTCGATCGCAATGACGAGCACGATGTCGGCCATATCCGCCTGTCGCGCGAGGCCGACCTTGCGGTCGTGGCGCCGGCCACCGCCGATCTGATGGCGAAGCTTGCCAACGGCCACGCCAACGACCTCGCCTCCACTGTGCTTCTCGCCACCGACAAGCGGGTTTTGATGGCACCGGCCATGAACCCAAAAATGTGGTCGCATCCGGCGACCCGGCGCAACCGCGCGACGTTGCAGAAGGACGGCATCGCATTCATTGGCCCGGCGAAGGGCGAGATGGCCGAGAACAACGAGGCGGGCGAAGGCCGCATGGCCGAGCCGCTGGAAATCGTCGCCGCTATCGAGGCGCTGCTCGATATCAGGCCGAAGCCGCTGGCAGGCAGAAAGATCATCGTCACCTCAGGGCCGACGCATGAGCCGATCGACCCGGTGCGATACATCGCCAACCGTTCGTCCGGCAAGCAGGGCCATGCCATCGCGGCGGCGCTGGCCAGGCTGGGCGCCGATGTGCGCCTCGTCTCCGGTCCGGTCGGCATTGCTGATCCGGCCGGCGTGACCACGCTGCATGTCGAAACCGCAAACGAGATGAAGGACGCGGTCGAACAGCTGCTGCCGGCGGACGCGGCCGTGTTCGTCGCGGCGGTCGCCGACTGGCGCAGCGAAACTTCGGCCGGCGAGAAGATCAAGAAGGTGGCGGGCGAGGGGCCGCCGGCGCTGCAGATGATCGAAAACCCTGATATTCTTGCCGGTGTCGGTCACCACAAGAAGCGGCCCAGCCTGGTCGTCGGCTTTGCCGCCGAGACGCAGGATCTCGTCCGGAACGCCGAGGCCAAGCTTGCGAAGAAGGGCGCCGATTTCATCGTCGCCAACGACGTGTCCCAGGAGGGTGGGGTGATGGGCGGTGACCGCAACCGGGTGCGGATCGTCTCGAAGACCGGTGTCGACGAATGGCCCGAGATGAGCAAGGACGAGGTGGCGACGCGGCTTGCAACACTGATCGCCGAGCAGCTTAAGACGATTACTGTCTAGCCCGTCGCTTCCTGTGGCCGGGCTGCCGGTCCCGAGATCCTGAGGGCGGCGAGGCATCCCAGAATCCCCAGTGGCACGAAGGCGAGGAACAGCCAGGTGGCGACGTTCGCCGCCGCCTCACGGTTCAGGCCTTCGGAAAAACCGCTGGCGTTGGCGACGATGCCGGTCAGTGCTGCACCGACCGCATAGCCGATGCGCTGCATCGTCGGCACAGCGGCAGAGGCGATCGTCTGCTCGCCCTCCCTGGCCGATGCCACGATCACGCGGGTGACGAAGGGCCAGGCAATGCCGAAGCCGCCGCCCTGCAGCAGGGCGCAGAACAGGATCAGCGGAATCGAACCCGCCGGCACGGCATAGGCGAAACCGGCGATGCCGGTCGCGATCATCAGTGCGCCGCCGGTGATGATCAGCCTCTCGCGCTCCGGCGGCGCATTGGCGACGAGAATCAACAGGATCGACCAGGCGATCGATTCGGCGGCGATGATGTAGCCGGTGGTCAGGATCGGAATGCCGTGCAGGCTGGTCAGAAGCAGCGGTCCATAGACGGCGAAGGAACAGGTCGCCACGGAAAAGGCGGCGACCATGGTCATGCCTGCGCCGACCGGCGAGCGCCATGAGAACAGCCGCGACGGGAACAGCCGCGAGTCCGGCTTCAGCGCATCTATGCGGATGAACATCGCAAGCCCGATCAGGCCGAGGGTAAGCAGCAGGGACGAGCGCAGCAGGGCAATGTCGACACCGGCCGTGGCGATCAGCACGACGCTGACGGCCAGGCAGCCGAGCGCGGCAAAGGGGAAGGGCGGGGCCGTTCCAGTGATCGCCTGCGGCCTGGTTGCCTCAGGCGTGTCGAGCACGATGAAGCTCGCCAGCGCCATGACCGCGCCGCCGACCGTGAAGACGCCGAAAGCCCAACGCCAGGAGAGCAACTCGGTCATCAACGCACCGAGCAGCGGCCCGCTGAAGGCGGCGACGCCCCAGATCGCCGACATGACGCCGAAAAGCTGCGGCCAGATGGCGCGTGGAAACAGCCGCTCGACCGAGACGAAGGCCAGCGACACCAGCGCGCCGCCGCCAAAACCCTCGATCAGGCGCCCGGTCAGGAACAGCGGCATGGAGGGCGCGATGGCACAGACCAGGGCACCGGCGGCATAGAGCAGGGCAGCGACCACCATGTTGGAGCGCAGCGCGACATAACTAACCAGCCGTCCGGCTGCGGCGCCGGCGACGATGGCGCCGAGCTCGTAGATCGCCAGCGACCAGCCGACCAGCTGAACGCCGGCGAGGTCGCCGACCATGGCCGGCATCACCGTTGCCACCATGGTTTCGTTGGTGGCGTGCAGCAGGATGCCGAGGCTGATGAAGCAGAAGCGCGCCAGATCGCCGCTCGCCCAGAGCGCGCGCCAATCGACCCTGTTTGTGCTGGTTTCGGTCACCCGGCCCTCCCAAACTTTCTTATACGCCGATTCAAAAAATGGTGGAGCGCTCTTCGTCTCCAACGGGCACGCGGCGCTTCGAGGACGGGTTGTAGAACCTCAACCGCAGTTGAGCTCAAGCGGTTTTTTGGCGGGTGCGCTGAGATACTGGCGGGAAGTCAGGGTGATCGAAGATTGGCGATCATGGTCTCAGCGAAGAACGTCTTAGCACGGGCCCACAAAATCATGCGGCGCGGAACAGTCTAATCCTGTTCCGCGCCGCAGCTATGGCGCTTATTTGAAAGAGTGGACCAGCTCCAGTGAGGTGACGGCGACTGCCAGGTTGACGCCGGTCTGCGCCTGTACGTTGAGAGGCTGCAGCGAGAAGGCGCTGTTCAGTCCGCCGACCAGAAGGTTGGCGCCGCCGCCAGTCACCAGGCTGGCCTCGGCATTGACGCCATAATAGCTGCCGGCAAGATCGCCGGAATTACGATCACGGGTGGCCGCCAGAACCGCCCAAATCAATTCGCCCTGGTGCGTCCTGCCGACGTCGACGCCAAGTTTGGAAATGACCCCGGTATAGGCTTCGGGCGGACCGCCATGATGAGGGCGAAAGGTGCAGGCCACGCCTTTGTTGGATGTGACGATGTAGCCGGTGCCGCCGTCGATGGTGCAGTCGAGCACGCCGAGCTCCAGCCTGCCCGCGCTGGCAGGGGCAGCGAGCACCGTGGCGGCGAGGGCGGCGGCACAGGCGAGTTTCTTGATCATGGGAGGGGTCCTTTCGCGAATTGCCTTGAACAACGGCTAGGCGTCCCGAGCGTTCCGCCGAAAACTTGGCGCGATCAAGGCGGGCGTCAATGCGCAGTCATTGAAGGTTTCGAAGCGATGCCAAACGGCAGGCCTGCCATATCAGGCCGAAACGCCGCCGTCGGTCAGCCGGTGCTGGTGCGGGCCAGGCCGTCCTTGGCCGGCTGGTAGGTGGGGTTGAGGCGCACTGCCTCGCGGTAGGATTTTGCCGCCTTGGCCTTGTCGCCGCGCCGCTCGTAGATCAGCGCCTGGTTGGACCAGGCCTCGGCATTCTTGCCGTCGAGCTTGATCGCCATGTTGATGTCGGCGAAGGCATTGTCCTCGTCGTTCATGGCGAGGTAGGAGAGGCCGCGGCCATTGTAGGGTTCGGCGGCGTCCGGCGCCAGCGAGATGGCGGTCGAGAAATCCTCGATGGCGAAAGCGTGCTGGCCCTGGCTCTGATAGATCAGGCCGCGATTGTGATAGGCACGCGCATCTGTCGTGTCGAGCTGGATCGCCTTCTGGAAATCGTTGAACGCTTCCTGGATGCGGCCGGCTTTGCGGTAGAGATTGCCGCGGCCGATATAGGCGGCGTCGTAGTCGGGATTGATCTGGATCGAGCGGTTGTAGTCGGCAAGCGCGGCCGCCTGGTCGCCGAGGAAGCGCTGGATGAGAGCACGGTTCGAATAGGCCTGGTAGAAATTCGGATTGAGCTGGATGGCGGTGTCGAAATCCTTGAGCGCCGCCTGATACTGGCCGCCCCGGCCATAGGCCGAGCCGCGCACATTGTAGCCTTCGGGATCCTGGGGACTGCGCTGGATAACGGCAGACAGCGAGGAGATGTTCTCGGCCGACCCTTGTGCCTTGTCGATGTTGGTGAATTCGCCGGTCGGGGCTGTCTGGCAGCCGGCGAGCGCCAAGCCGGAAAGCAGGGCTGCCGTCAGGGCGAAGCCGCGCATTGGGGTTCTGCGCTCCACGCTTGTTGCATTCATGTCTGCTCTGTCCTCACTGCCCGCCGCGCCGTCAGGTCTGTTCCGTCTCCGAACCGGCCCTCTCCGAACTGGTCGAATTCAACAAAAAGGTGGCGGCGATTACGCATCGCGCCACCCTGGGTATCCTTCGAAAAGGACGAAAAATTGGCGTCAGAACCGCGGCGGACGCGGAGCACCGGCACCAGCAGCACCAGCCGCCACCGGGCGCGGCGTCATCGGCAGCAGACCCTCGCGCTGAGCGCGCTTGCGGGCCAGCTTGCGGGCGCGGCGAACGGCTTCCGCCTTTTCGCGGGCGCGCTTCTCGGAAGGCTTCTCATAATGTCCGCGCATCTTCATTTCGCGGAAGATGCCTTCGCGCTGCATCTTTTTCTTGAGCGCGCGAAGCGCCTGATCAACATTGTTGTCGCGGACGAGTACCTGCACGGGCAATCCTGTCTTTCGGGTTTGTTAATAACAGGCAAGTGGCCATAGTCGCTTGCCTCCGCGGCGGTCTACACCACGAATTGTGGCGGCTGATAGCAGAATCATGCCGCTCTGTCCACTGCCGAAACGAAAAACCCGCCTCGGCGGCGGGTCGTCGGCGCAATCAGCACCATGCGCAAATCAATAGCATAACTGCCGTCAAAAAGCAAGGAATTACGACCCCTGGTAGTAGATTTACCTTCTCGGGCGGGCTCTCCGCGCCGATGAGAGCGATCGCGGCGTTTTCTCCGCCACCGATAAATTCTTGCTGCCTTAATCCGGCAAAACGGTCCGCCCGGCTTTATCGACGAAGGAACAAACCTCGTTCCCCATGGTTGTTTCGCATACGCAAGCACAGGAGAAAACCGATGTCAGAGACCCGTGAATGGCTCGTCCAGTGGCTCAGGGACGCGCATGCGATGGAGGAGCAGGCCGAAACCATGCTGAACGGCCAGCTGAGCCGGCTGGAGAGTTATCCCGAACTCCGTGAGCGCATCAGCCTGCACCTCAACGAGACGAGAGGGCAAGCCGCGCGCCTCAGAACCTGCCTCGAAAGAATGGGCGAGGATACATCCACGCTGAAGGACGCCGGCGGCAAGCTGCTGGCGATGGCGCAGTCGCTAAGCGGCGTCTTCGCCGGCGACGAGGTGATGAAAGGCTCACTGGCGAGCTACACCTTCGAGCATATGGAGATCGCCTCCTACACGATCCTCATTGCAGCCGCAGAATCCCTAGGCGAAACAGAAGTCGCCCGGGCCTGCGAGGAAAATCTGCGTGAGGAGGAGGCGATGGCCGAGTGGCTGAAAAACAAGCTGCCCGCGACTACGGAGCAGTTCCTGGCTCGCTCGGGGTCGGACAGCGACAATGCCAAACGATGAGGACAACAGGCCGGCGGGCAACGTGAAACGACCTTCGGTGTGGCGGGCTTACAGCTATGCCTGGATTACCCTCGGCTTCTTCATCATTTCGATCGTCGGCCACTGGGTTTTCGGCTGGTTCGCCTATCTCGACGAGCAGCAAGCGCTCGGCCAGCCGCCCGAGTTTGGCGGCTATCTGATCGAGATGAGCCGCGACACGCTCGAGAACTGGCAGTCGGAATTCCTGCAGCTGCTCTGGCAGGTGGGTGGCTTGGCGTTCCTGCTCTTCGTCGGATCGCCGCAATCGAAGGAGAGCACCGACCGGATGGAGGCCAAGATCGACGCGCTTCTCAGGCTTGTCGATCCGAAGAAAGGCAAGGAGGCGATTCGCGAGCTGGACCTGCAGTATGACGGCCGCCACACCGACGAGCCGCACGCCCACCGGAACTAATCTGGGAATGGAAATGTGGCCCGGAGCCGATCGCCGCTCCGGGCTGTGCGATGCTCCTCCACAGACGCAAACCGGACCGCTATGATGCTGTGGCCAAATGAAGCCGCTCGAAATCCTCGAAGAACTCGCCGTAGTCGCAGGTTATTTCCTCGCCCGCGGCTATGTCGCGGATCGTGGTCGCCCCGCCATACTGCGAAAAATCCGTATTCGGCCTTTCGGAATGGTTCATAAAGCGGCCATTGTCGACTTCATAGACCATGAATCCGGGCCGGTCGGGGCTTGGATAGGCATATCTGTCGAGCAATTCTCTGAGGTGCGGCGGCGCCGCCTCATATTTTTCCATCGGGATCAGCCGGTCGAAATCCGGATCGAGCTGCCAGATCGACGCTCCCTTGCTGATCGGCTCGGCGGCGAACACGCCGACGCCCTCGATTGCGCTAGCAGCGATGTAGGTCCTGATCAGCAGCATGTTTTAGGCCCGTGTTCGAACAGAAGTGTCCGAAGAAATCGCCAAATCGCGCTGGAAAGCAAGACCGCTTTTTGCGACATTGCCGCTTGCTCGCCCACGCGGGAAACGCCTCACGTCCGGCTGATCGAGACGCCGCCATCGGCAAACAGCGCGGATCCGGTGGTGAAGCTCGATGCATCCGACGCCAGATAGAGCGCTGAGCGGGCGATCTCCTCAGGCTCGGCGACCCGCTTCAAGGCATGCAGGTTTTCGACGAAGGCTCGCGATTCAGGGGTCTTGAACGTTGCCGAAGGCGTGTCGGTGCCGCCCGGCAAAAGTGCGTTGACCCGCACGCCTTTGGCGCCATATTCGGCGGCAAGCACCTGCGTCAATCCGATCAGCCCGGCCTTGCTTGCGGCATAGCTGGTCATGCCGGGCAAGCCGACCGTGTGGCCGACGAAGGTAGAGGTGAAGATCAGCGATCCGCCGCCGCGTTCGACCATCGCCGGCACCTGATATTTTGCACCAAGGAATGCGCTGGTCAGGTTGGTGTCGAGCGTCTCTCGCCATCCCTCCAGCGACAACTCCGAAATCGAACCCGTCTTGCCGACGGAGCCGGCGTTGTTGAAGGCGATGTCCAACCCGCCGAACCGGCCGACCGCAAGGTCGACAAGGGCCTTGGCATAGGCCTCGTCGCGGACGTCGCCGGCAAGAGCAATGGCGGTGCCGTCGGCCTCCTCGATTTCCGTGACGAGCGCGTCCAGCTCTGCCTGGCGACGGGCAGCGACGACCACCTTGGCGCCTTCCTCGGCAAAGAGTTTTGCCGTAGCGCGGCCGATGCCGGAATTGCCGCCGCGAGAGCGAGCATTTTTTTGCATCCTTTTTTCGCGCCAGCTTTCGCCGGCAATCGGATGCTTGGTCGCAGATCGAGGTGGCGCGAGCCACCCGATACCTGCGAAGGCGTTCCGGATGCAGCGTCGGCCCGGCCGGATCGCGCGGGTCTTTTTTGTCGCGGCGCAAAACGGCAAGCGCCGTCGCAAACAGCGCAAGGGTGGCAGCGCTGTTTCGCTAGTGATACACCTCGCGCGCCGGGCTCGATTGGATGCCAGGCCGCTATCTGCGAGGCCAGAACGTTGAAAAAATACTCTGTATTCGCCATCGCCCGCGAGGCCATGCGCGGCCACAAGGGCTGGGAGGAGCAGTGGTCTTCACCCGAGCCGAAGAAGGAGTACGACGTCATCATCGTCGGCGCCGGCGGCCATGGCCTGGCCACCGCCTATTATCTCGCCACGGTGCACGGCATCACCAATGTCGCCGTGCTGGAAAAGGGCTGGCTCGGCGGCGGCAATACCGGCCGCAACACCACCATCATCCGCTCCAACTATCTTTATGACGAGAGCGCCGGCATCTACGACCATGCGCTAAAACTGTGGGATGGGCTGAGCCAGGAGCTCAACTACAACGTCATGTATTCGCCGCGCGGCGTGATGATGCTGGCGCACAATGTGCACGACATCCAGGTGCTGAAACGCCACGTCCATGCCAACCGGCTGAACGGCATCGACAACGAATGGCTGACGCCGGAAGCCGCCAAGGAATTCTGCCCGCCGCTCAACATTTCGCGCGATGCCCGCTATCCGGTGATGGGCGCGACCCTGCAGCGTCGCGGCGGCACGGCGCGCCACGATGCCGTCGCCTGGGGCTATGCGCGCGGCGCTTCGGCGCGCGGCGTCCACATCATCCAAAATTGCGAGGTCACCGGCGTCAAGCGGGCGCCGAACGGCGCGGTCACCGGCGTCGAGACGACGCGCGGCTTCATCGGCGCCAAGAAAGTCGGTGTCGTTGCGGCCGGCCATTCGTCCGTCATCATGAACATGGCCGGCGTGCGCATGCCGCTGGAAAGCTATCCGCTGCAGGCGCTGGTGTCGGAGCCGGTCAAGCCGGTATTCCCCTGCGTGGTGATGTCGAACACGGTGCACGCCTATATCTCGCAGTCCGACAAGGGCGAGCTGGTCATCGGCGCCGGCACCGACCAATATATCTCCTATTCGCAGACCGGCGGCTTGCATATCCTGCAGCACACGCTCGATGCCATCTGCGAGATGTTCCCGATGTTCACGCGCATGAAGATGCTGCGCTCGTGGGGCGGCATCGTCGACGTGACGCCCGATCGCTCGCCGATCCTGGCCAAGACGCCGGTGCCCGGCCTCTTTGTCAATTGCGGCTGGGGCACCGGCGGCTTCAAGGCGACGCCGGGCTCGGGTCATGTCTTTGCCCACACCATCGCCAGGGACGATCCGCACCCGATCAACGCGCCCTTCACCATCGAGCGCTTCCGCACCGGCCGCCTCATCGACGAGGCGGCAGCGGCAGCGGTGGCGCACTGATGATGGCCCGCTTGGTGATGTTGGGCCAGCGGCTTTGCGATCAACCGGTCGGCGCCCGCGTCGGCCATGGCGAATTGTAGGAACAACCATGCTTCTCATACGCTGCCCCTATTGCGAGGAAGAGCGTCCGGAACTCGAATTCCGCAACGCCGGCGAGGCGCATATTGCGCGTTCGGCAGATATGGCCGCGACAAGCGATGACGACTTCGAAAAGTTCTTCTTCATCCGCTCGAATCCCAAAGGCATTATCTATGAGCGCTGGCGGCACATGCATGGCTGCGCGCGGTTCTTCAATGCCGTGCGCGATACCGTCAGCGACAGGTTCCTGATGACCTACAAGGCCGGCGAGCCGAAGCCGGCGAAGCTACCGGGAGCCTCCGAATGATCGCAGCGTTCCGCATTCCCGGCGCCGGGCGCCTCAAGCCGGCAGAAACGGCGCGCTTCAGCTTCGACGGCCGGTCCTACGCCGGTGTCGAAGGCGATACGCTGGCCTCGGCGCTGCTCGCCAACGGCGTCCATCTGGTCGGCCGTTCGTTCAAATACCACCGGCCGCGCGGCTTCCTGTCCGCTGGGGCGGAAGAGCCCAACGCGCTGGTTGAGATCAAGCGCGACTCCTCCAGGAAGACACCCAATGTCCGCGCCACCGTGCAGGAGCTCTATGACGGGCTGACGGCACAGTCGCAGAACCGCTGGCCGTCGCTTTCCTTCGACGTCAGTGCGGTCGGCGACGTCGCCTCGCCGCTGCTTTCGGCCGGCTTCTACTATAAGACCTTCATGTGGCCGAAGTCCGCCTGGAAAAACCTCTACGAGCCGAAGATCCGTGCCGCCGCCGGCCTCGGCGTCGCCCCCGACCAGCCGGATCCCGACCATTATTCGGCGCGCTACGCCCATTGCGACGTGCTGGTGCTGGGCGGAGGTGCCGCCGGCATCGCCGCAGCACTTGCCGCGGCCGAAACCGGCGTGCGCGTCATCCTTGCCGACGAGCAGGCGGATTTCGGCGGCAGCCTGCGCTTCGAGAGCGGCGCGAAGATCGACGGCCAGGACGGTTTTGCCTGGGCGCAAGGTGCAGTCGCGACGCTCAAGGCCATGGATAATGTCCGCGTGCTGTCCCGCACCACGGCCTTCGGCTATTACGCGCAGAATTTCGTCGGGCTGGTCGAGCGCATCAGCGATCATTTGCAGAACCCCGGCCGCGAGCTGCCGCGCGAGCGGCTGTGGCAAGTCCGCGCCAGCCGCGTGGTGCTGGCGACCGGCGCCATCGAGCGGCATATGGTCTTTGCCGACAACGACCGGCCGGGCATCATGCTGGCGTCAGCGGCGCGCACCTATCTCAACCATTACGGCGTCGCGGTCGGCAGGAATGTCGGCGTCTATACGGCCAATGATTCCGCCTATGCGGCGGCGATCGACCTGAAGAAGGCGGGCGTCGGCGTGGCGGCGATAGTCGATCTGCGCGACAATCCGACCGGGCCGGTGATCGACGAGGCGAGGGCGCTCGGCATCGAGGTCAATTTCGGCCGCGCGGTAATCCGCGCCGGCGGCAAATTGCGGGTGTCGTCGATGACCGTGCAGCCGAAGAACGGCGGCGGCGAGCGCACCATCCCGGTCGACGCGATCCTGATGTCGGCCGGCTGGACGCCGTCGGTGCATCTGTTCTCGCAGTCGCGCGGCAAGGTCGCCTTCAATGACGAGACCAAGCGCTTCGTGCCCGGTATCTATGCGCAGGACTGCGTTTCCGTCGGCGCCTGCAACGGCACGGACGGGCTGTCGGCGACGATCGACGAGGCCTATGCAGCGGGCGCCATGGCGGCCAAGGATGCGGGCCTCAAGGATGCCGGCGCCAACACCGTCAAGGGAACCAAGCCGAAGGTCGATGCCAGTGAGAGCTGGTCGCGCGGTATGCTGGGTGCGGCGCCCGGCGCCGGTGCGGACACGACGGTAAAGGCCTTTGTCGATTTTCAGAACGACGTCACCGCCAAGGACATCCGCCAGGCCGTGCATGAAGGCATGCGTTCGATCGAGCACGTCAAGCGCTTCACCACCAACGGTATGGCGACCGACCAGGGCAAGACCTCGA
The DNA here is from genome assembly GCF_040318085.1 of Mesorhizobium sp. M1322. Taxonomy (NCBI): domain Bacteria; kingdom Pseudomonadati; phylum Pseudomonadota; class Alphaproteobacteria; order Hyphomicrobiales; family Phyllobacteriaceae; genus Mesorhizobium; species Mesorhizobium sp. M1322. The sequence goes on along the minus strand of NZ_JAMYLP010000051.1, from coordinate 11,493 downwards.
ACATGCATGGCCTGGCCATTGCAGCCGAGACGCTGGGCAAGCCGATCCCGCAAGTCGGCCTGACGACCTTCCGGGCGCCTTACACGCCCGTCACCTTCGGCTCGATCGTCGGACACGCGCGGGGTCCGCTCTTCGACCCGACCCGCCAGACGGCGATCCATCCCTGGGCCGAGGCTCAAGGTGCGGTGTTCGAGGATGTCGGCCAGTGGAAGCGCGCCTGGTATTTTCCGAAGGCGGGCCAGGACATGCACGCCGCTGTCGATCGTGAGTGTGTCACGGTGCGCAAGACGGCCGGTCTGTTCGACGCCTCGACGCTGGGCAAGATCGAGGTGGTTGGGCCGGATGCGGCCAAATTCATGGAACTGCTCTACACCAATCCGTGGGAGAAACTGGAGCCCGGTCGTTGCCGCTATGGTATCATGCTGCGCGAGGACGGTTTCATCTATGACGACGGTGTCGTTGGCAGGCTTGCACCCGACCGTTTCCATGTAACGACAACGACGGGCGGTGCGCCGCGCGTCATGAACCATATGGAGGATTACCTCCAGACCGAGTTCCCGCATCTCAATGTCTGGCTGACCTCGATCACCGAGCAGTGGGCGGTGATCGCCGTGCAGGGGCCGAAGTCGCGGGAAATCATCGCGCCGCTGGTCGAGGGCATCGACATGTCGGACGAGGCGCTGCCGCATATGTCGGTGCGCGAAGGCAAGATCTGCGGCGTGCCGACAAGGCTGTTCCGGATGTCATTCACCGGCGAGCGCGGCTTCGAGGTCAATGTGCCCGCCGATTACGGCCAGGCCGTCTGGGAAGCGCTGTGGGACGAGGGCCAGAAGCACAGCGCCTGTGCCTACGGCACCGAGGCGATGCACGTGCTGCGCGCCGAAAAGGGCTACATCATCGTCGGCCAGGACACCGACGGCACGGTAACGCCTAACGATGCCGGTCTCGATTGGGCGGTCGGCAAGAAGAAGACCGATTTCGTCGGCATTCGAGGCATGGCGCGGCCGGACCTTGTCGCCAAGGGCCGCAAGCAGCTGGTCGGCCTGAAGACCAAGGATCCTAAGGTGGTGCTGGAAGAAGGCGCGCAACTGGTCGGCGATCCGAAGCAGGCGATCCCGATGACCATGATCGGCCATGTCACCTCGAGCTATTGGTCGGAAAATTGCGGCCGCTCGATCGCGCTGGCCCTGGTTGCCGGCGGCCGCGATCGGATGGGCGAGACGCTTTACGTGCCGATGCCCAACGGGACGATCGAGGTGGAGGTCACCGGCATGGTGTTCTTCGACGAGAAGGGGGGGCGCCTCAATGGCTAAGGCTGCCGCGAAGAAATCTACCGCCGCTGCTCCGTCGGTCGAACGCCGCCCGGCTCTCGCCGGTCAGGAGCTTTCCGCAACCGGCGTCACGCTTGCCATCTTGCCACCCGCGGTGCGCATTTCGCTGCGCGCGCCGGACGCCTCGGTCGCTGCGCTTTCGAAGGCGCTCGGCGTGATCCTGCCGCAAAAACCCAAAACCTCGGCGGCAAAGGCCGGGCGCACGGCATTGTGGCTTGGGCCAGACGAATGGCTGGTCATCGACGAGGCGGCAAAAGATCCGCTCGCCGACTGCGCTGAGGTGGCCGTGCTGCATTCGGCGGTCGGCGTCTCACATCGCAACGTCGCCATATCGGTTATCGGCCCGGCGGCTGCGGCAACAATCAATTCAGGCTGCCCGCAGGATCTGTCGCTTGACGCCTTTCCGGTAGGCGCGGCGTCGCGCACCATTCTGGGCAAGGTCGAGATTGTGCTGTTGCGCACCGCAACCGATGCGTTCCGGGTTGAATGCTGGCGTTCCTTTTCCGATTATGTCTTTACTTTCCTGTCGGAGGCGGCAGGCGACGCAGCGGCTTAGGAATACTCGCTGCGCTCGGCCGTTGCCGGAGCAAGTCGAGGGAGAATGTCGATGCCGTCGAAATCGGCGCCGAATCCACCGGTCCAGAAGACGCCGGCCGTGCGCTCGTTCGAACACGAGCAGCACCAAGAACCAAACATTGAAGAGGAACTCGAGGAAGGGCTTGAGGACACGTTTCCGGCCAGTGATCCGGTGTCGATCACCGGGACCTCCATTTCCGGTGCTCCCGCAAGACCCGGCAAGGCCAAGATCGTGGCCGGAATGAAGAAGCGAAGGAAATAGCTTCCATCGGGCTCCAGCGGCGCCGGGCTGAAATGGCCACGAAAACGGGCGGTCAGGATTTCCTGCCGCCCTTTTGTCTTCGAACCTCAGAACGTGCTTGGCACGATCCACGGATCGATGTCGATGCCGAGCCGCGGGCCCTTGTTTTCAGTCGAGCCATTGCGAGTGGCCGAGCCCGACTTTTCGACCGATCCGGTCGCGCCGCAATCGAGCTCGATGTTGGTGTCGGCGCAGGCTGCGGCCGGCGCCTGCTTGCCGGGCTGGTTCTGGCCGGCGAAAGCCGCGCCCGAGAATGCCAGGACGGCCGCGAGGGCGAAGATCGGATTTCTCATCTTCTGTCTCCAGTTCAACCGCTGAATTTACCGTACAAGTACGGTACAGCGTACATATACACCCGGCAATCAGAGGGTTCAAGCCAGAAGTCGTACATGTACGAAAAATTTTATGTGGGTGCTGGGAATCGCATCGCGCGCCAGCGCGCCGAGTTGCGCACGCGGCGCCGTTCACCCGTGCCGTACAAGATCTTCAGCTATCCGAAACCGAAGGAACCCTTCAGCAGTTGACCGGTGTTTCGGTCAGCGGCGGCACGTCCTGCGTCGCCAACGCGGCAAGCGTGAAGTCGCACATCCGCTTCACGAAAGCCTGCTGGTCGCCGAACGGATAGAAGGGAAAGGTGATCAGCAGCGAGATCGTGCCGTGGCCGACCGCCCACAGCATGGTGGCAATGGCGCGCGGATCGCCCTTAAGCCTGCCGGCGGCAACGCAGGCCTCGACCCTTTTGATCAGCACTTTCATCAACGGATTGCCCTCTTGCATCTCGGCGAAGGTCCTGCCTTCCGGGGGCTTGACCTTTTCGGTCATGAATATCGTGCGATATTCGTTGGGGTTGCCAAGGCCGAAGGCCGCGTATTCGGTCATCACCACCTGCAGCGCCTCGATCGGATCGTCGGCCGGGTGATCCTCGATGCGCTTGGCCAGAGTCTCGAACGCATCCTCCGCCAGCGCGAACAAGATGTCCTGCTTGTCGGCAAAATAGGAATAGACCGACATCGGTGCATAGCCGACGCGCTTCGCCAGCTTGCGGATGGTGAGGCCTTCATAGCCTTCCTCCTGCACGAGCTTATGCGCCGCATCGACAAGCTCGGAGCGCAGTTCGGCCTTTTGTTTCTCGCGGCGTGTCTGGACGCTGAGCGGCAATTTACGTCTTGCCTTGGGTTGTTGGTGACTGGCCAATTTATATACGCTGTACGGAACTGGACAAGATGATCGCCGCAACAGGGTTACTAGCGTTCGCCACTCATGCCGCCTCTGGCTGGCGTTCGATCAATGTCAGCGTCAGCCAGCGTGCGGTCAGCGCCGGTTTTTTCGAGCCCTCGATCTCGATGGTCACATCGTGCGCCGTCTGCACCCAGCCCGACGGCCTGACCTTGACGTCGGCCAGCACGAAACGGGTGCGGATGCGCGCGCCGGTCTTCACCGGCGCCAGGAAGCGCAGCGAATCGAAGCCATGATTGACGCCCATCTTGCTGTTTTCGAGCGGCGGCATGGTCTCGAAGGTCATCGCCGACAAAAGCGAAAGCGACAGGAAACCATGCGCGATGGTGCCGCCGAACGGCGTCTCGCGCTTGGCGCGCTCCGGATCGCAATGGATGAACTGGTGGTCGTCGGTGGCATCGGCGAACTGGTCGATCATGCGCTGCGAGACCACCCGCCACGGCGACACGCCGACCTCCTTGCCGACGCTTGCCAGAAGCACATCGAGACTGATCGGTTCCACGCTGATGTCCTCCATTTCAACCGTCCGGGACGCGAGCGGCTTCATTCCTTGAACAGTGTCAGCCCATGCTGCACCGACTGCCCGCCATCGATTGGCAGGATGGCGCCGGTGACATAGCTGCCGGCTCGGCTGCACAAATAGAGCGTTGCGCCGGCAATGTCATCCGGCGCGCCGATGCGGCCGATCGGAACGTGGCCGCCGACATGTCTTGCCTGGTCCTCGGTCGCCGTGGCGAAGGCGGTCATCCGGCTCCGGAAGGGGCCGGGGGCGAAGGCGTTGACGGTGATGCGGCGGGCGGCGAACTCGATCGCCAACGTGCGTGTCAGATGATGAACCGCGGCTTTCGAGGCAGAGTATGAATAGGCGTCGTCGGCCAGCGGCTGCGTGCCCATCACCGAGCCCAGATTGATCACCCGGGCCGGATCGGCATCGCTGGCGGCGGCGTCGAGCAGCGGCAGAAGCTCGCGCGTCAGATGGAAGACGGCGGTGACGTTGACGCCGAACACCTTGGCCCAGGCATGGTAGGGGAAGCTTTCCAGCGGCGCGCCCCAAGAAACGCCGGCATTGTTGACCAGGATGTTCAGCCGCTCGGTCCGCCCCTTGACCTCATCGACCAGCGCTGCGATGCCAGCCTCGCTGGAGACATCGCCGGCAAAGCCTTCGGCCCGGCCAGTGCCGCCGAGGCCGTTCAGTTCGCCGGCAACCCTGATGCAATCCTCGCCCTTGCGCGAGGCGATCATCACGGTAGCGCCGGCCCTGACCAAAGCGGTTGCCGCCATGCGGCCGAGACCGGTCGCAGCCCCGGTCACCAGCGCCGTCTTGCCGGCCACCGAAAACAGCTCATCCAGATAGCTCATCGCAACTCCTCTGCGCGTCCTTGCCTCGCCCAGCAAAAGGCTCGCGTTGACAAGGCTAACCGAAGTACGATCATCCCTGCCGCGGGTAAAGTGCCAGAACCGAGGCGATGGAGCTCGTGATGGCTGACTCCGCCACGACCGGCGGCACGGTGTGCATCGGGATCTAGCTGCCGAATGATTGCGAAACGCCCGCTGCTGTATACCAACCATGCCGAGACCGTCATTCGTGAACGGTCGCTCGACAAACTCTGGATCGAACGTGCTGTGTGGGAACCAAATTGGCAAGCGGCGGATGTGAAAGACACCTCGGTGATACGTCTGTACAAGCGGGTGCCCGAAAATGGCGATCGCATCCTGCGCGTCGTCTGTGTGGTAACGCCTGAGGAAATCCGTATACTGTCTGTCTACTTCGGTCGCGGGGCGAGAAGGCCGAAATGACGCTCAAACTCGAATATGACCGGAAGCTAATGCTGCCTACATCCGTTTCTCCTCGGAGGCGATCCAGGAAAGCGAGGAAGTTTCTGCAGGCATAGTCCTCGACTATGATGCTGAAGGCCACATCGTCGGAATGGAGGTGCTGGATGCTCGAGAACACCTTCCCGCCGCGATGCTGAAGGCGGCCTGACCCTACTCCGCCGGGTCGACATTGGTGTAGGCGGCTTCCTCGAGCTCGCGCTTCAGCCGCGATGCCTCTTCCACCTTCGGCGTGACGAAGCGGCCGAGCAGGAGATAGGCGACCGGCGTCAGGAACAGCGTCGAGACGGTGGCCAGCCCCAGACCGCCGACGATCACCCAGCCGAGCGCAATGCGCGCCTCGGCGCCGGCGCCGCTCGCCAGCACCAGCGGCACGCCGCCGAGCACGGTGCAGATCATCGTCATCATCACCGGCCGCAGCCGGATGGTAGAGGCTTGCTCGATAGCCTCGCGCACGCCGAGCCCGCGGTCGCGCAACTGATTGGCGAACTCGACGATCAGGATGCCGTTCTTGGCCATCACGCCGACCAGCAGCACCAGGCCGATCTGGCTGTAGGCGTTGAGGCTGGTGCCGCTGAGCAAAAGGGCAAAGATCGCGCAGGCAAGGCCGAGCGGCACCGTCGCCATGATGATGACCGCGCTGACGAAGCTCTCGAACTGAGCGGCGAGCACCAAAAGGATGATGACCAGCGAGAAGCCGAAGATGGTGATCATGGCGCTGTTGGTCTCGCCCAGCGTCGCCGCCTCGGCCAACGGCACGATGCGGCTGCCCGGCGGCAAAAGCGGCGTGGCGATTGCCTCGGCGCGGGTGAGCGCCTGGCCGAGCGCGAAATCGCCGCTGAGGTTGGAGGTGATCGCCACCGACGGCTGCTGCTGCTCGCGGGTCAGCGAGGGCGGCACGGCGCGCTCGGTCAGCGTGGCGATGGTCGACATCGGCACGAAGCGGCCGTCAGCCGTCTTCAGGAAGATGTTCTCCAAATCGGTCGGATCGTTGATCGGGTTGGTCGTCGAGACGAGCTTCACCCCGTAGCTGCGGTCGGCGATATAGACATCGACGACATCATTGCCGTCGAGCATGGTCTGGAAGGTATCGGCAAGCCCGGTGATGTCGATGCCGAGGTCGGAAGCGCGCTCGCGGTCGATGGCGACGGAAAGCTGGGGCTGCGTCGGGTCGACGGAGAGCCGGGGCGACTGGAAGCCGGGGCCCTTCTGCATTTCCGCGATGATCTTCACCGCAGCGTCGTCGAGCGCGGCGCGGTTGTTGCCGACCAGCGCGACCTGCAGGCCGTTGCCGGCGCCGCGAATACCGAGGCTGTTGGGCTGCATGGGAAAGACGCGCACGCTCGGCACCTGCCGGGTGAGCCGGCTGATGTCGGCCATGATCTGCTGTTGGCTGCGGTCGCGCTCGTCCCATGGCGCCAGCGTCATTACCATGAAGCCGGCATTGTAGGCGCCGTTCCGGCCAGCGCTCTCGAAGGTGTTGCGGATTTCGCCGGAATCGCGCAGCGGCTGGATCAGTTTTTCGATCTTCTGCATCTGCTCGGTCGTGTAGTCGAGGCTGACGCCTTGCGGCGCGTCGACGCGCATGAGCACGACGGCACGGTCCTCGGTCGGCGTCAGTTCCTGGCGGATCGTGCCGAATAGCGTGAAGGCGGTGGCTGCAAACAGCAGCGCGACCAGAAGCACGATCCACGGCGCGTCGAGGCAGATGCGCAGGCAGCGCCGGTAGAGCCTGTTCAGCGCGCCGCCAATGCGGGCGCCGATGCCGCTGCTGCCTTCGTGGTGAAGCGGCGCGGCCGACAGCATGCGCGAGGCAAGCATCGGACAAAGGGTGAGCGCCACGACGGCGGACAGAAGCACCGATATCGCGAGAACAAAGCCGAATTCGCGAAACAGACCGCCGGTCTGGCCGGGCAGGAAGGAGATCGGCACGAAGACGGCGACCAGCGTCAGCGTCGTGGCGATGACGGCGAAGAACACTTCCTGGGCGCCAAGCACGGCCGCGGCGCGTGGCCCCATGCCTTCGTTGCGTCGTCGCACGATGTTTTCCAGAACGACGATGGCGTCGTCGACGACCAGGCCCGTCGCCAGCACCAGCGCGAGCAGCGTCAATATGTTGACCGAGAAGCCGGCGAGATAGATGGCGGCGATCGTCCCGATCATCGCGACCGGCATCGCAAGCCCCGGAATGAGCGTCGCGCGCCAGTCGAGGAGAAACACGTAGATGACGATCAGCACGATGGAGACGGACAGGCCGAGTGCGATCTCGACTTCATGCACCGCGCCGTTGACGAAGACCGCATCGTCGCTGGTGACCTTGATTGACATGCCCTGAGGCAGATCCGCCTGCAGCGAGGCGACCGCGGCCCTGACGCCGGTCGAAATATCCAGCGTGTTCGATTCCGCCTGGCGGATGATGCCGAGACCAATGCCGGTCTTGCCGTTCGAACGCAATGTGGTCTGGCCGATGTCGGGGCCGAGCGTGACGGTGGCGACGTCGCGGATGCGGGTCGTGCCGCCGATGATGATGTTTTCGAACTCCTCCGGCGTGGTCACGTCCGCCGTCGGACGCACGATCAGGTCCTGGTTGGTCGTGGTGATCGAACCCGCCGGCGAATCGAAAGCGACCGAAGCCAGCGCTGTCCTCAGGTCGGCGACGGTGAAGCCCAGGCTGGCAAGTTTGTTCTGGTCGACATCGATGCGGAAGATCTTGTCGCGGTCGCCATAGACCTGGACGTCGGCAACGCCGGGCACGGCGGCAAGCTCGTCCTCGATCTGGTCCTGGACCAGCACCGTCATGTCCTGCACCGACATGGTGTCGGAGGTGACAGCCAGCCGCATCACCGGCTCGGAATTGGCGTCGGCCTTGACGATGCGCGGCGCATCCGCCGTGTCAGGCATCTGGTCGACGACGCGGCCAATGCCATCGCGCACATCGGAGGCGGCGACGTCGAGGTCGACGCCGTCGTTGAATTCGATGGTGACGCGGCTCGTGCCGAAGGACGAGGTGGACGAGATCGACTTCACACCGGAGACACGGGCGACCGCGCCCTCGATCACGTCGGTCAATTCGCGGTCGACGGTCTCGGCCGCAGCGCCTTCAAAGGTCGTGTTAACGGTGACGACGGCGCGATCGACATCCGGCAGTTCGCGGACCTCGACACCGTAGAAGGCAGCAAGGCCGGCGACCGCGATCAGCGTGTTCAAGACCAAGGCCATCACCGGCCTTCGGATGAACAGTGCGGTGAAGCCTGTATCGCTGGCGGCGTTGTTGGTTGCGGTCATCAGCCGTCGGCGTCCGCGGCGCGCTGTTCTTCGCCGGCGATGGCGACCGCGCCGCCTTCGCTGACGCTCTGGGTGCCCTCGGTCACCACCATGTCGCCGCTGACGATCGGGGCGTCGATCAGCACGGTCTCGGTGTTGCGCTGGATAATGCGCACGGCCACCCGCTTGGCCTTGCCGTCCACGATGGCCCAGACATAGGCACCGTCCGAACCCCACTGGATCGCCAGCGGACTGACCGCCGGATAGCTGTCGCCGGGGAATTTCATGGAGATCTGGAAGGACATGCCGGCACGCAGCGAATCGGCCGGATTGGCGATCTTTGCCTTGACCAGAAGGGTACGGCTGGCTTCATCGATGTGGTTGTCGATGGCGGAGACCGTACCGGTATAGGCTTTGTTGGGGTTGGCAATCGGCGTCGCAGACAATTGTGCGCCGATCTTGACGGCGGCGGCGAAGCGCTCCGGCACCCAGAACTCGACCAGTATGCTGGAGCGGTCGTCGAGGGTGGCGACCGCCGACTGGCTGGTCACATAGTTGCCGGCTGATATCGGCAGGATGCCGACGACGCCGGCAATCGGCGCGACGATCGAGCGGCGCTGCAAGGCCAGTTCCGCATCGCGAAGCGCCAGCCTGGCATTGGCAAGCACCACTTCGGCATCGGCAACGGCGACCGCTGTCGCAGCGTTGGAAGCGCGCAGTGATTTGACCCGGTCGAGTTTGGCCTGCGCGTCCTGCAAGGCAACCTTGGCGCGGTCCTGTGCGATCACCTCGGTGTCGGAATCGAGGGTGGCGATGACCTGCCCCTTTTCGACATGGGCGCCGGATTCGACCAGGAATTCGACGAGGCGGCCGGAACTGTAGGGATTGACCGTCACCGAGGCGTTGGCGCGGCCGGTGCCGATCGCCTGCAGGCGATCGTTGATGATGGCAGCGGCCGCCGGCAATGCGACGATAGTCACCCGCTGACCGGCGGCGTTGCTGCTGCCTGCTTGGCCGGCCTTATCGACGGCGCCCGTTGGTGGCGTCGCGGCATAAGCCCAGTCGATGCCCCAGCGCGCCAGCACATCGGGCGCGCCTGGAAAAAAGCGAACCCAGGCGGCCGCAGCCGCGACGAGGATCACAAGTGCAAAAACGATCTGTTTCCAGGTGGCCATCGGCGCTCCGGTTGGCAAATATACCGCCTACGGGTCCCAAGGTGAAGTAGACGCGACGGCACACTCCGACACGCAGGATGACTCGTCGATATCAAAGCTTTATGGCAATTCTCCCGCTCGCTTGCACATTAAATCGGTGTAACGTTGATAGGGGCCCCGGCTGGGCTCACCGGCCGATCGACGCGGGCGGCAGAGATCACCAGATGCGCTCGCCGTTTGGCCAATGCCGACGGCGCCGCTCGGCAGGTCGTCCGTCCGATCCCGTCTGCGTGCCCGCGGGGATTTTTTACGTCGCGTGTGCGCCGCCGGGTACGACAACGCCGGACATCGCGATTCCGACGGTTGCCGGATCTTCCTTCAGCGCCGCGTCCGCGAGCGATACCACACCCACCAGGCGCTTGTCGCGGTTGAGGACAGGCAACCGCCTGACCTGGATATCACCCATGTTCTGGACGACGTGCTCAATATCTTCGTCCTCGAAGCAGTATTTGACATCCTCGGTCATCACGTCGCGGACTGTCGCGTTGCCGTCCTTGCCTTCGGCGACGGCACGTACGACGATGTCACGGTCGGTGATTGTTCCGACGAGTCGGTCGTTTTCTCCGACGGGCAGAAATCCGACATCGTCAACCGCCATTCGTTTCGCGATTTTCTGCAGTGACTCGTTAGGACTGGCGAGGTGGACGTTGGGGGTCATTATCTCAGCGACTTTCATGGCGAATCTCCCTGTTCGTGCCCAGAACGGCTACCTGCGGACGTAGAGCGATATTGGCCTGGAAGATTTGTTGAGGACCTCAGGCCTGTCGCGCTGCGACGCTCGCTCGGCGGTCCGTTCCTCGCTGATGGAACTAACAGCCGAGCCGAATGGTTCCAGCCGGTTTGGCCGCGCTGCCACGCAGATCCGCCGGAACCGTCGGGCTCCGTTCTCGTTTGCATGAATGCCCCTTGGCAGACCGGGACATGGGGCGTGTGATCCTTGAACTTTCCCGTTTTGTTCCCATATAGCTGGACCGGAGACGGTTCCGCTGCATGGGGATAGTTAACTCCTGGCCCTGTGCGGCTCGAATTTTCATGGTGAGAGCGCTGGGATCATGTCCAGCCGTTCCACCAGAAGAGACCAGATCTCCAGGCTGCCGCGCATAAGCGACGGATGTCGCAGAGCGAGGAAAGTCCGGGCTTCGCCGACACACCCCAGCAGGTAATGCCTGCCCGCCGTAAGGCGAGCCACGGCAACAGAGACGAGCCGTCCCAGTCGGGACGGGTGAAACGGGCGACAGGGTGGGGAAGCAACCGCAAGAAGTGCCCTGTGACCGGTGTCGGGGAGGGCTTTGGTGGCGGGCAAGGAGGCGCCTGGCGACAGGCGTCCAAGAGGAATGGCAGCCCTCGACAGAACCCGGCTTACAGGGATCTGGTCCGAAAGTGTAACCCATGTCTCCGGAATGAACTGTCACCCGTCTCTCGGGAAGGGCACAGGCTGTGGATTAACCGGAAACGAGCATTGCTGTCGTAACCCCGTCCCTGCAGCCAACATGGCTCGATCTGGCTGAAACCTGGGGAACGCAGCACGATGCCAAGCCGGCAATGGAATTAGCAGGTTCTTTCACCAAAGGTGCTTGACACGAAACCGATGCTTCCCATATACGCCTCTCCAACGAGGGCGGTGCGCCGCTGGCGACGAAGCGGTTCGCTTCTAGATCTGCCCTCTGCGAAATTCAAGAGAGCCGCGTGAGCGACACTCGAACGGCCCCGAGCCACAAGCGTACGGGCCACGACCTCG
>NZ_JAMYLP010000050.1:0-40216 GCF_040318085.1 Mesorhizobium sp. M1322 | reverse complement strand
TATGCTGGGTCGGCGCGGCGCGGGCGCCCCCCCGTGTGGGGGGGGGTTATCGCCACTGGGGGGGGAAAAATGTTTCCCCCCCGGGGGGGGGGGCGGCGATGCGGGTGCGGGGGTAGGGCGACGAAGCGGCCGCCTCGTCGGTGCTGGTGGCGCGTGAGGTCTCCGACGCCGGCCTGCGTGTGCTGCTGCTCGATCTCACCGCTTCGGGCGCTGCCTCGCGGCCGATGCTGGACAGCGGGCTGTTCCCGGGCATCACCAATCTGCTCGCCTCCGAAGCGCAGTTCAGCGACGTGATCCATCCCGATCTCTATTCGGACTGCCACGTCATTCCCGTCGGCACCGCCGATCCGGTCCGCGCCATGCGCGCCGCCGACCGGCTGCCGATCATCATGCAGTCGCTGACCACCGCCTACGATCTGGTCGTGATCGAATGCGGACCCGCCGATGCGCAAGGCATCAGCCGCCTTGTGGGCGAGGGCACCGAGGTTTTCCTGTCGCTGCTGGAGCCGGACGACGAGATCGCGCAGGCTGCAGTCGAGCTGATCGAGAGCGGCTATCCCGACCTGACGCTGGTGACGCCGGTCGGTTATCAGACGCCAGGAACGCCGGTACCCGGACGGCGCTCCGCCGCCTGAGACGTCCCGGACGTCTCGGCAGCGGTCAGCTGTCATCTTCGCCCGCCGCAGGTGCTGCCTGTCCGACCGTCTTGCGGCGCAGCATCTTGGTCAGCTTCCAGATCGTCGGGCTGTTCTTGACGAAGGTTTTCAGGCGCGCGCCTTGCCGCAGGACAAACACCAGCGCGCGGCCCTTGATCGTCAGCGGAATCAGGACCTCGAAATGCTGGGTCTCGATATCGCACCACAGCCGCTTGTAGGGTTCGTCGCCGACCGAGAAATCATAGACATCGAACCCGCTCTCGCAGGCTTCCTCGATGTTGTCGAAGAACAGGAAGTCGCCGGGGCTGGCATGGGCGACGTCGTCGTCGGCGATCGCTCCGAACTCGCAGATCAGGCGTTTTCCCGAGCGGCTCGATCCGGTGACGGCGCGAAGCTTGCCGGCGACTTCGAGCCCATGCAACACGAAGGACGGCTTGTCGTCGGAAAGCGCCTCGACGAACAACGCGCGGAAGAAAGCACGAACCTCCGGCTCACCGAAGACGTTGACGATGCCCATCTTACGGAAGCGGAGCTCCTTCATCTCGAAAAACGCGTCGAGCAGTCTGTTCACCTCGTCCGCTGTCTGGGCCTCAATGCGGCGGTGGCTGCCGACGGCTTCTAACTTGCGCGCCTGCGAGCGGTGCCTCTTGCGCCTGCGCTTGCCGCTCGCGCGGGAGAGCAGTGCATCAAAACCTCCCGCCAAGTCGACGGCCAGCGACAGATTGGGGCTTGGAAAATGCGGGAAGGATAGAAGCGGATTGGCAACGCCGTCGAGATCGGGCAGCAGCCGTTCCAGCGCGATGAGGTCGATGTCCGGCCGCGCCCTGGCGACCGCCACCAGCATCGGGCGGATTGCCGCGCCATTCGCCCTAGTCAGCCAATGCGGGTCGGCGGCGGCGAAATTGCCATTGGCATGGCGGCCGCCCATGAAACGGGCGACGCGGAACCGGCCGCTGCTGGTGACTTCCAGTGCCAACGAAAAAACCGGCCCGCCGTCAGCGCTCAGGGTCACTACGCCGGTGTCCGCTTCGGCATATCTGGCCCAGTTCAGGATCCAGGCCGGGCTCTGCGCCGGCGCGAACAGCGCCGAACGGCAGGATTCGGCATAGGCCACAAGTGCGGCACCGTCGGCAACCGAGACCGACAGGCCGGCATGATCCGCAGGCACCGCGCGCGGCGCCGCCTCCATCGCTTCGAGCCGATTGCCGTCAAATGACGCGGTGGCGTCAACCATACCTCAATCCTTTAGGGGGTATTCACCGCGATTGGGGGCGCGCATAGGCGCATTCCGTGCTTGGATGAGCCTAGGCGCAAAAGGTGAATGAATGATCGACGGGGGCGAGGCACTCCGGAAACTGGCGCTCAACGTCGTCCGCTATACCGGTCTTGCCCCGCTGGCCAAGCCGTTCGTCGGCGGCATCGGCGCCATCCTGATGCTGCACCGGGTCACCGCCACTCCGGAAAAGCCTGATAGCGTCAACCGGCATCTCAATATCGCGCCTGAGTTCCTCGATGCCGTGATCGCCGACATGAAGGCGCACGGCTATACATTCGTCACGCTGGACGAGGCGATCGAACGCATCAAGGCTGGCGGCAAGGGTGGCCAGTTCGCGGCGATCACCGCCGACGACGCCTACCGCGACAACATGACCGAGGCACTGCCGGTGCTGGAAAAGCACGGTGCGCCGGTCACCATCTATGTCGCGCCGGGGCTGATAAACGGCACCGCCGATCTATGGTGGGAGGTGGTCGAGGACATCGTCAGCGCGCGGGACCGGTTGAGTCTGACAACGCCGAACGGTCCCGCGACGATCGACTGCTCGACCCCGGGTAAGAAACTCCAGGCCTTTGCGCGCCTGCACGACTATCTGACGCTGGAGGTCCGCGAGGAGAATCAGCGCGCGGTGCTGCGCGAATTGGCGCGGTCGAACGGTATCGAGTTGGGCGCGCGCCAGAGCATGTTGATGAACTGGGACGAGATCCGCGCCGTAGCGGGGCATCCGCTGGTGACGATCGGCGCACACACGGTCAATCATCGCAATCTGAAGCGGCTTTCCGAAGCCGATGCGCGACACGAGGTCGACGACGTCAGGCGCATATTGCAGGCCGAACTCGGCGAGGCGCCGCGCCATTTCGCCTATCCCTATGGCTATGCCAGCGCGGTTGGCGACCGCGAAGTCGGCTTTGCTCGCGACGCCGGTTATGCCTCGGCGGTGACGACACGCCACGGCGTGCTGCGCGCCGACCATGCCGGCTTCCTGCAAGCGCTGCCGCGTATTTCGGTCAACGGTCGCTATCAGAGCGTTGCCCATATCCGCACGATGCTGTCGGGCGTGACGACACCCCTGGCCAATGCCGGCAAGATGCTTGTCACCATCTAGTGGTGAAAGTCTGACACTCCGGTGGACGGCAAGAACCGAGCTCCTGCGGGCATCCCTGATGGGAGGTCAAGGGAACGTCGTGACCCTTTCGCGACCTTGGCGCGGGCGTGGTTTAAGGACAGCTGTGGGGATCTGCCGTTCGTTCCAGCGATCTGAAATTCGGCAGGGTTCAAAAGACCGCACGGTTGATCGCCTACCTCGCTAACACGCCAGCCGCCAGAAGCCCGTCGGCCACAACTTCCATGACGTTGCATGGGACCCCCGTTTGTGGAAGTCTGGCGGATGTTGGCGAAGGAGCCCTCCGGCGTCTCCACCGCGGAAGTGGGACATGAACATTGAGGAGTGGCTGCGCAGCTTAGGGCTGCAGCAATACGGCACGGCCTTTCGTGAGAACAACGTCGAGGCCGAAGTGCTCATGCGGCTGACGGCCGAGGATCTCAAGGACATCGGCGTCAGTTCGGTAGGGCACCGCCGGAAGCTTCTGGAGGCTATCGCCGAGCTGCGGGAAAGTTCCTCGGCAATCTCAGCTGAAGGTGTCAAAGCGTTGACTCAAGTCGCTGAACTTGCGTCGGCGCCGGCGTCCCCAACCGGTGCCGAGCGGCGGCAGCTGACCGTGATGTTCGCTGATCTGGTCGGCTCTACCGCGATTTCGGCTCGGGTCGATCCCGAGGAGATGAGTGAGATCATCCGAGGCTACCAGAATTGTTGCGCAGGCGAGATTACCCGCTTCGAGGGACACATTGCGAAATTCATGGGCGATGGTGTGCTGGCATATTTCGGCTGGCCACGGGCGCATGAAGATGATGCCGAGCGGGCGGTGCGCGCAGGCTTGGCGGTTGTCAGTTCAGTGGCGCAACTGCGGGCGCCGGATGGCAAGCCGCTTGCGGGCCGGGTGGGGATCGCGACGGGTCTCGTGGTGGTCGGTGAGCTTGTCGGCGACAAGGAAGCGCGCGAGCGGGCGGTGGTCGGCGAGACGCCGACCTTGGCCTCGCGACTGCAGGACTTGGCCCGACCTGGCAGGGTAATTGTCGCCGAGAGCACACGACATCTGCTGGGCGATCTGTTCGAGTTGGAGGATCTGGGACCACAGGTTCTGAAGGGCTTCGAAACGGCCTTGAAAGCCTTTTCCGTCAGAGGCGAGGGCCGGGCCGAAAGCCGCTTCGAGGCATTCCACACCGGCGCGCTGACGAAGCTCATTGGCAGCGAGCAGGAGCTGGCTCTGCTTCTGGAACGCTGGTCGCGGGCGGAGGACGGTGAAGGACAGGTGATCCTCCTCTCCGGGGAGCCGGGGATTGGCAAGTCGCGCATTGTGCGCGCCCTGCGCGAGCAGTTGGCCAACGAATCGTACATCCCGCTCAGCAATTACTGCTCGCCGTACCACACCAACAGTGCGCTTTATCCGGTGGTCGGACTTTTGGAGCGGGCGGCGCATTTCGACCGTGATGACACCGCAGAGATGAAGCTCGATAAACTTGAAACTCTGCTCGCTCGGGGCGGAGAGCAGGACCGGGAGGCGGCGCAAGTGCTGGCCGCTCTGCTTGCGATCCCAACTGAAACACGCTACCCGCCAATCGATCTGCCACCACAGCGCATCAAGCAGCGCACACTGGAAATCTTGGTCGAGCAGCTCGCCGGCCTCGCCAAGCAGAAGCCTGCGTTGGCCGTATACGAGGATGTGCATTGGATCGATCCTTCGACACTAGAGCTGCTGGGCTTGGTAATTGAGCGGGTCCAGCGTCTGCCGGCACTGGTTCTGATCACCTTCCGGCCGGAATTCAGCCCACCCTGGACCAGCCATGCCCATGTGACCCAGCTCTCGCTTTCTCGTCTCACGCGACGGCACGGCGCAGCCGTGGCTCTCCGCGTCACCGGCGGCAAGGCGCTACCGCGCGAGGTTCTGGACCAGATCATGGCGCGAACTGACGGGGTTCCGCTATTCGTTGAGGAGCTGACCAAGACAGTCCTGGAGTCAGGCCTTTTGCGGGAGGTCGGCAATCATTTCGAGTTGACCGGAACTCTCCCGCCGCTGGCAATCCCGGCTACGCTGCACGACTCGCTAATGGCACGCCTCGATCACCTGGCGCCGGTCAAGGAGGTGGCGCAGATCGGGGCTGTAATCGGCCGCGAATTCTCGCACCATCTGCTGGCCGCCGTGGCGCCGCACGACGAAGGCAAACTGCAGGACGCTTTGGCCCAGCTCTGCAGGTCCGAGCTGATCTATTGCCGCGGTGCGCCGCCGGAAGCGACCTACAGCTTCAAGCATGCGCTCGTGCAGGATGCGGCGTATTCCAGCCTTCTTAAAACTCGGCGGCAGCAGATGCACGCGCGCATCGCCGCGGCTCTTGAAGAGCGTGTGGCAGCGGGTTCCGAGGCTTTGCCGGAGATCATTGCCCATCACTGCACCGAGGCAGGCCTCAGCGAACGGGCAGTCAGCTACTGGTGGCAAGCCGCGCAATCGGCAATCCAGCGCTCTGCAATTTTGGAGTCGATCGCACACCTGGAAAATGGGCTAAGACTTGTCCGCACGCTACCTGACACTCAGGAGCGCGTCCGCCTGGAGCTGGATATGCAGGTGGCGTTGGGAACCGCCTTTATGGCGGCCAAAGGTTGGTCGTCGCCGGCCACCGCAGCGGCGTTCGCCCGAGCCGAGGAGTTGTGCGAGCGAGTGGACGACATCACTCTGCGCAGCGTGGCCGATTACGGCCGGTATCTCGTCTATCTCCTGCGTGGTCAACTCGATGCTGCACTGGCAACGACGACATCGATGCTGCGCAGGGCGGAATGCGACTGCGATCGGGCCACAATCATGATCGCACACCGGTGCGTCGGCATCACGTCGGTGCACCGGGGAGATTTTGATGCCGGACGCAAGCATATGGAGGCGTCGTTGGCGCTGTACGATCCGAACGAGCACGCCGCGCTTGCCTATCGATTCGCCTATGATCCCCGTATCGCAAACCTTTGCTATATCGCCCACGCGCTGCTGCACCTCGGTTATCCCGATCAAGCATTCGAGAAATACGCCGAGTTGTTGCAGGCTATAAGACACCACCGGCACAGTCCATCCGCGGCGTTCGGCCTGTTCCAATCGGCCCTGTTTTGCACTTATTCGAGAGATCTCGGCGCCTATAAGCGCGACAGCAACTTTGGCGCGGATGAGGCCATTGTCGACGAACTGATCTCAATCAGTACGGAGCACGGTTTCTCACTTTGGCGTACAGCAGGGGTCATTCTCAAGGGTTGGGTTCTGATCCAGGCGGGTGAGTCGGATAGCGGTCTTGCTCAAATGCGTGACGGCATAGTCGAATGGCGTGGGCACGACGCGAAGCTTTTTGTGCCACGCTGGCTGCTCATGCTCGCCGGCGCCCTCAGCAGGCTTGGCAACCCACGCGCGGCACTCGACAGGATCGAGGAAGGGCTCGCATTGATCACCGAGACCAACGAGCGGTGGAACGAGACTGAGTTGCACCTCCGCAAGGGCGAACTGCTCCTGGACTTGAATGCCCACGAGAAGGCCGAGGCTTCCTTCCTGCACGCGCTTACCGTGGCCCAACATCAACGCGCCAAGCTTTGGGAGCTGCGAGACGCCACATCTCTAGCCCGACTCTGGGCCCAGGGAAACGAGCGGCAAAGGGCTCACGACCTTCTCGCATCGGTTTGCGGCTGGTTCACAGAGGGCTTCGCGACGCCGGACATCAAGGAAGCGAGGACGTTTCTCGATCTTGTAGAATCCTGATCTGCCGTTTGGACAATCTGCTGCAGTCAACAACCTCAGGGAGGAGATGATGACGTTCCATTCACTCAGGACACGGGAAAAATTACACCTAGCTCGGATTTCGGCGGCGGTGCTGATCGCAATCAGCTTGTCTGCCCTCGCTGTCGCTGCGGCGGAAGCGGCAAATGTAGCGCAAGCGGCAAAGAAATTCTTCGACGCTTACCGCGATCGGAAAGTAGACGCCATGACCACTCTTTTTACCGAGAATGCCACGTTCGTCTACGTGCCTTTCGGTGACGCTGGTTCCGGCAATGTCCTCAAAGATGGCGTGCCAGTCTGGCGGACCCTGATCGATGCTTTCCCTGACCTGCGCAACGAGGTTAGCACAATCTGGGAGGATAAGAGCGGTGACGTTGCCTTCGTGGATGTTCACATCGGCGGAAAGCAGACTAAGGACGCGTTTGGTATCACAAACAAAGGCAAGGAGTATTGGTTGCGCCATCTGTTCATTCTGGAAACTAACGAGGAAGGCCGGATCATCAAGATCACGAGCTTTTGGGACAACGCTACTTGGTACACTCAGCTCGGCAAGACCAGCCTGGAGTGATCTGTTGCGCTCGAATGAGCCAATAACCACCCCGGCCGAAACGGCGCGATTCATCCACCCAGGAAGCCGCGCGGGGTCGCTCGTCCCGAAGTAGCGCGTCAAGTCCTATCACTAGATGTCTGGATTAAGCGCGGATCACGATTTTCGCAAGTGAGACCACGACGGTCTTGATATGGCGCCGCCTGCGCGTTCCGATCGGCGACACGGAAGGCAGAAAACCACCCTGAGCTGCCCTACGCGCGGGTGGCAAACGTCAGGCTTCACCATCTGGCGGCGGCGAGCGAGCCTCAGTTCTTCGGCCGCGGTGGTTCCAGGATGCCCATGGCCGGCAGAGCATGCCGCTGAGCAGGAAGAACAGGAATGCGCCCACGGTCCCGCCAGTTGGGCCACGATCGATGCTTGCATGGCTATTTCCCGAGGACTTCCAGCGTGTCAGCGACGAAGCTCCAGCCGTCCTGCGTGACCACGAATTCAGCGCTCTCGTCGACGGCCAGGTAGCCCTTCTTGACGAGCGCACCCGCGACCCAGACGTCCGGCCGGAAATAGGTCCCGTGCATCTCGATGCCGCGCAGCGGGATGCGTCCGCCGGAGAAGACGAGGTAGGCCATGAACAGCGCCGCGTGCGCGGTGTCCCTCTTCGAGTCATTGTTGTCTTGACCCCAGTTGCCGTAGTCGGCGAGGTCCTCGTAGGGGAATTGGTTAAAACTCTTCGCCGAAGAGGGCTTGCCGTCGATGGCGACCGCCAGCGCGTCGATGATCCTCTCCGCAGTGTCCCTCTCGATGTCTAGTCTAGCATGTCTTGCTACCCCTTGTCGCTGTCGCCGCCGCCAGCGTGTCTCGATGTAGCACAACATGGAGGCATCCCGAATGCTGACCTTCTCCGCAAGGTCTGTGTGCGTCACGCCCGACTCGCCCGAACGCTCAGCCACCGATCATCGGGCTTTCCGATGCACCGACGTACCTCGCTGACGATCCAGCCGGCGTCTGTGAGTGCCGACCGCAGGGCAGACTCGCGCCAGTAGGTCTCGACGTAGCGCCGAGGCGCTGCAGTGCTGCCGTGTGTGGACACATCCTCGCCATCGCCCTCTCTAACCGAGGCGTGCAGTCGGCCACCGGTCCGGGTCGTCTTGGCAAGCCGTCCAAGCACCGTGCCGAAATCCTCACGCGCGACGTGAATCAGGCAGGCACAGGCCCAGATCCCGTCGTACGGCGTGCCGGGACGCTGCGGGTCGGCCAAGTCGTCGGTCAGCGGGTCCAACAGGTCGGCCTCGAAGCCACTCTCGCGAAGCAGTTCGACGAAACCCTTCGAAATGTCGGTGCGCCGGACACTAATCCCTCGCTTCTCAAGTTCAAGTGCATCTCGCCCGCCACCGCTTCCGATCTCCAGCACCCTGCCCGAGCCACCCAGCTGGGTCACGAACGCATCGATCTCGGTCGCGACCCATTCGGGCATCGCCGCGGCCTCGGCAGCGTACTCCGCCGCGACCGTATCATAGGACCGCACGGTGTCCCGGTCGGTGCTCATCCTAGCGCTCCTCCTTCAAGGACAAGAGGCCGATGAGCGAGAGGCCCATCAGCCCATTGCGCCCTCACACTTTCGGTAGTTGGTGACATCGCGGGCGATTTGCTTCCCAGCATTAGCAGAAGTACGATCTGAGACACTACCGATTGCCCATGGCTGCCGGGCGGCAATGCGCCTGATATAGGCCATAGCGACCAGTTTTCGCTTTTCACTACTAGTGCGTTCGGCGGTGACGGACGAAGTAGCCCTCCTTTTCGAGGTCGATCCCCGTCAGCCCATCAACCAGCGCACGAAAACGGTTCTCCGTTTCTTGGCCGTTCGACGACGACTTCTTCTCGATCAGCGCGGTGAGCAACTCTGCCAACTCATTCCGCAAGGCAAGCTCCTCCTCGAAGCCGGGCTCCGGCAACTTTGGCTCAGTGCAAAGTATCTCAAACAGTTTTTGCCGTCTCCATGGCAGGTTCCAATCGCGGAGCGCCGGAGAGATGTGCCCATTTTCGTCAATATGAACGAAGCCGCGGCTGTTGGGCCACTTGATTTCCCTACCGGCGACGTGCCCCACCGTCTTGCCGTTAGAGAACGCGTGGCAGCCCCCGCATGTAATCGCCCCCGCCCTTGCCAGGGTCTCGTTTGATGAGACGCCTCTCTGTAAGAGGCCCAACTGGGAAAGTGCTGCATCAATTCTCTGCTTGATCCCTGAGGCTTCCAGCTGAGGATTGTCCTCAGAATCCGAAGATATGTTCTGGAATTCGTTGAACCGGTTATCGATGTCGGCACCGAACTCGTTCAACAGAGTACTCTTGTAGGCCGCTATCGCTGCATCGTCGTCTGGCACAGCCGGTAATGTAAGCTCGGGACTGAAAAATTGAGGCAGGTAGTGATCAATAAAGGCCTGCTGATAGGCTAGGCGTTGCTGCTCCTGCGCTTTCCGGTCTATCGCGCCGTTAGTGTCGTCGCGGTAAAATTCTGCCAAGGCATTTTTCTTCACGGTCTCGACCCGGAAGGCCGCGCCAAAGGTGTTGGAAGGAGGCACAATCTTCCATTCACGCAACTGCCAATGCTCAGGGCCGTTAAGCGTAGCGTTGCCGCGGACTTGCCCGTCCGGTATGCCGTAGTTCCGTGCCAACACCGCGGCGTCAAAGCCTGCACCTAGGCCGTCGTAGTAGAAAGCCTCGAGATCGGCAGCCATTTGCTCCTCGGATTTTCCAGACAGACCGCTCCAGAACTCGGCGACTGGCATACAACCCGCGATCCCGCGCTTGCGTTCAGGATTGGGTAGCACCGCCTCAAAGTTGAGGAAGAAGCTCCCTGACCCTCCTGTCTGCAATGGATACTTCATTGCGTAGACGATCCGGTACTCGCCGCAGTTCGCCCCGTCGCGCGGGGCGAGGTCCAGGCGATTGACGAGAGCCACGGGTCGTAACCCGGAATTAGCATCCAAGAGCCTGTCAGCGGTCGGTATATTATTGTCCTGCTGCTTCTCGATCGCCATGGGCAGCATGCTGATGGGATTGTTCTGCCGGTCAATGTCGTAGGTATCGAGGAGAGTTTGCACGAAGCCGATGCGATTGGCAGCTGGGTCAACATTGAGGCTCGCGAGAATAGCATCGACGGTGCGCACGAAACTAAAATCGGCCTTCAAGAAGAAGGCAGGCGAAATTCGCGATCTAACGATCAAAGATTTTTCAGTAACGACTTGATCGAGGCTCCCAGGGCATAGTTTTTCGCGAGCAGCCGTTTCCGAAGGGATACTACCGAAGAAAAGCGCCGCCAAGGCTCCGGCAATGCTTCGACCTCTCATCACTCCACCTTCGATGAGCAGGCCACAGGCTCCGCAACGACGGAAGTTGCACCGGTGTGCCGTTTCCAGCGCTGACGCATTTGCTATCTGCAACGGGTCAGAAGCATCAGCCCGAAAAGGAAGTTCCTTGCCCTGACTGGATCTTTCTCGTCCTCCACGATCTCAACGATCGCAGTTACGTATTTGTCCAGATAGGCGATGTCTGGCGCCTCATTCCCGCTTGTCCATTGCTTAGGCAACGAAATGTTGTGCTTCGACTTTGCAGTCTTCTTCTGCAAATCCTCTCTTATCTCAACCAGACAATTTTCATGGTCAATAGATTCCGAAGAACCACCAATCACCAGGTGAGTAACATCGCATTTCCGTCCCTTCGAATCTGTACCCGCATGTTGCTGCACCAGATCCGCCCGGTCGTCGTCTTGAGCACCGATGAACGCCTTAAAGTTGCTATCGTTTAAGATCGCGTTCTGAACGAAATTGGAGTATCCATCTCTGCTCGGACGCGTTGAATCGTCGTTGTCCTTAATGTATAGCCGTGCCATAAGCTTGCCTCCTATCCTACCCTCTGTATTCTATGCGACAGACTAACGTATCTGCAAGTGACACGATGTGGAGTGAATTCCCTTGGGTTGCATCACCAAGATCTGAGAAATTCATACGCTCGATAGGGCTTGAAAGCTCATGAAATCGCCGGACCCATAGCGTCGGCATTGCAATTCAAATTGTAGCTCTGCCAGTGGCTTCATCGGCCGTCGCGATGCCCGGCGCAAGTATAGCGTCTCCGCTAACCTCATCCAGTTTTGGCTGACACAGTTCGATCGGGGCGAACTGAAACGCGCTCTATAGCGGACCGACGGCTTTCGATCCCAAAGCTCGCAATACGCCTTTTTTCAGCGACCAAGTCGTCAACTACGAAGCGCAATCATTTTTGGCCCGACTTAGCGACCGAGATCAGGAAATGATTAATTCGAGCCAGTCAACGATTCGTTCGACTAGTGGCGTGATATAAGCAAGCGCCATCTGTAGATAATCAGATATCGAAGAGTAGGCGGTCTCTGCCCCAACCTCAACCAACTTCGCAGCCACTGCCAGCGACACAAACTTACCGACGCCCATCAGGACTTTCGTAGCTTTTGACAAGCGTGACGCGTCGGGCGCCGTCTTGGGTAGTTCCTCACTTATGTCGGAAACGGCCTTTTGGGCTTCGTCGAGTTGATCCTCCAATTCGTAATCTGGAGGCGGATTATTGTGGCCTTGCCCGCCATGCGATGGAAACGGCGACGACGGCCATTTCAAATGGATTTCGAGCCCTTTCAGCTCTTCTTCGATAAGGGCGCGTAGTGCCCGCTCATCATCCGAACCAAAGTGGGGTTGGACGCCGCTCTCAAGCTTCTGCACAACCGCACCAAGCCGTTCCTCCGTAGCGGGAAAATGAGATTGAGTTGCGTCAAATTCGGTTTCCCGGCGAGCCCAATCAGGAGGGTTGTCGCTCTTAAGTGCGTCAACAACCTCTTTGATATGTCTGTAGGGGACGAACTGGCTGAATTCTTCCGTTAAATGACCTTCCGCGGTGAATGGTGGTTGAGCATCAAACCGATAGTCTCCACCACCATAGGTAAGGGATGTATCATTCGGGTGGTCGTAATAGCGCCAGAACCAAGCGAGCATGTATCGTCGCTGCTCGCGCTTCATCGTCTTCCCAAGCTGCGCCCCAGTGAGTCCGTAAGGGTCATCCGGCGTGACATAGCGGAAGGGCTCAGAAGAGTTCGCCATCGCAACAGGAGTCTCTCAGAGAGCTTCGACGTATTCATATAGCGGCAATTCTGATCGTGGAAGGAGCCAGCAATCGAATGGCAGCTATTCGCTCCGTGTAATCCGAAGTAGACAGTCCGCTTCCGGCCCAAACAGGACGTCTGAGTAGTGGTTCGGCAATGACCACTCTTGGCGCTGCCTGCGCGTTCCGGTCGGCGACACGAAGGCGGAAAACCACCCTGAACTGCCCTACACGTCGGGTAGCAAGCGTCAGGCTTTCACCATCCAGCGGCGGCGAGCAAACCTCAATTCTTCGGGCGCGGGGGCTCCAGGATCAGCCATTTGATGATGCCCATAGCCGGCAGAACCCAGAGCATCCCGCTGAGCAGGAAGAACAGGAAATGCGCCCATGGGCCCGATTCCGCCAGCTGGGCAACCGCCACGATCGATGCGACCAGCGCATAGACGATGACCAGCGCCACCAGCAGGATTGTTCCGATCAGCTTTTTCAGGCGAATGGGCATTTCGCGATCCCGTTGATCCCTATCGCTTAGGCCCAACGGGAGAGGCACGCAACAACCAAGAAGCGGCGCGACGGCGTGCCGCGCTGTCCGGTCTTGCCAGCGGGGTTGCGATGGTTCACCAATCCGCGACTGCAACCTGCCGGGACAAGACTATGGCTGTCATATCAGCTGCCGCGCCTTTCGTGGCCCGCGACCGCGACCTGCGCAACCGGGCGCTGGTGCGTGGTTGGCTCTACGTCGTGCTTCTGGTGCTGTTTGTGCTGGTGCTGGTCGGCGGCGCCACCAGGCTCACCGAGTCCGGCTTGTCGATCACCGAATGGAAGCCGATCCACGGCATCATCCCGCCGCTCAACGACGCCGAATGGCAGGAGGAGTTCCAGCGCTACCAGCAGATCCCGCAATATGCCGAGCTCAACGAGGGCATGAGCATCGAAGCGTTCAAATCGATCTTCTGGTGGGAATGGGTGCACCGGATCCTAGCGCGCGGTGTCGGCCTGGTTTTTGCCGTGCCGCTGGTGTTTTTCTGGGCGACACGCCGCATCGAGCGCGGCCTGGGGCTGAAGCTGATCGGCATTCTCTTTCTCGGCGGCCTGCAGGGCGCGATCGGCTGGTGGATGGTGGCGTCGGGGCTGGTCGACCGGGTTTCCGTCAGCCAGTACCGGCTGGCGACGCATCTGACGCTGGCCGCGCTGATCTTCACCGCGACCATGGTGGTCGCGCGTGGATTGGCCCCGCACTCCGAGCCCGCCGCCGACCGTTCGACGCAACGTCTGGCCGGTTTTCTGGTGCTGCTGGCGCTGATCCAGATCTATCTCGGCGGGCTGGTCGCCGGGCTCGATGCCGGCCTGAGCTACAACACCTGGCCGCTGATGGACGGCAAGCTCATCCCCGGCGATCTGTTGATCCTCGAGCCGGCATGGCGCAATTTCTTCGAGAACCCGAAGACGGTTCAGTTCATCCACCGGCTCGGCGCCTACACGATCTTCGTCGCAGCACTTTGGCACATGATCGCGACGCACCGTCGCCAGCCTGAAACAACGCATGCGCGCCGCGCGACGCTGCTGTTTCTGCTGGTGCTGGTGCAGGCCTTGACCGGCATCGGCACGCTGCTGATGCACGTGCCGCTGCACATGGCGCTGACGCATCAGGCAATTGCGCTTGTCCTGCTGGGTTTTGCCGCAGCGCATTGGCGCGGCACCAAGGGCACTTATCCGCTGCCCAACCAGATCGCAGTCAGAGGCTGAGCCGCACCGTCCTGATCGCCGTGGCAATGGATAATTCGCGGCTTTCCTCGATCGCATTGCCGTCTTCGTGATGCCATGACGCCGACAGGCAGCCATAGGCGATGGCATGATCCAGAATGGCTGGCGGCGTTTGGCCGAGCGTCTTGGCGAAGATCGGCCGTGTGGGCAATGCGCCGGGGATCACGGCAAAGATCGTCGCGCTCGAGCGGGTTGTAGAACATGTTCGCCGCATCGAAGTCGGGATCGCCGAGAACGCCCTTCGGATCGATCGCCAGCCAGCCGCGCGGTCCCAGCATGATGTTGTCGTGATGCAGGTCGCCATGCAGCGGCAGCACGTCGACAGGATCGGCCAACAGCCGGTCCGCGGCCGCAGCCGCTTCGACATAGAGGCTCTTTTCGCCGGCGTCGCGATCGATCTTCGCCTTCTTGAACAGGCTGGAAAACCGTACCCGCAGCGGCTGAAGATCCGGTGGGGCAGGGTGGTCGGATGGCGAGAACAGTCTTGCCATCACCTCGGCCGCGATTGCGGTGGCGGCATTGTCTCCCTGCTCCGCGAGAACCTGTGACAGCAAGGTTTCGCCGGCATATTCGAGCAGCATGCAGTGGCCGTCGCGGCCGAGCAGCCGCACTGCGCCTTCGCCGCGCCGCCAGGCGAGGAAATGTTCGCCGCGCAACTCGTCTTCGACGTCGTCGAAAGCTTTGAGGGCCTTGACGATCGCCGGCGAGCCGTCCGCGCGAAAAACCTTCCAGATGCGGCTGCTGAACGTTTCGGCAATCAGTTGTGGCGCGCTGACCTTCCAGCGTTTTGGAAATTCCGGAGCGTCCATTCAGTGCTTGAGGCCGAGCATCAGATCCATGTTCTGCACGGCAGCACCCGAGGCGCCCTTGCCGAGATTGTCGTAGACGGCGAGCAGCAACGCCTGGGCCCTGTCGTCGTTGGCGAAGACATAGAGCTTCATCCGGTTGGTGCCGTTGTAGATTTCGGGATCGATCTCCGGCACGCGCTCAAGATGCACATAGGGCGCCACCTCGACCACGCCGCCATCGATAGCGGCGAAATGGTCGGCGATCGCCGCATGGAGCTCGGCGCCGGTCGGCACGTAGTCGAGGCCGCCGAGCTGCAACGGCACCACGGTAATCATCCCTTGCGCGAAATTGCCGACCGCCGGCTGCATGATCGGGTCATGCGACAGCTTCGCATAGGTCCTGAGCTCCGGCACATGCTTGTGCTGCAGGGTCAGCCCGTAGGGCAGGAATTCCGAGGCATCCTCGCCCTTGGCGACATAGTCCTCGATCATCGGCCGGCCGCCGCCGGAATAGCCCGAAATGCCGTTGACGGTGACCGGAAAATCCGGCGGCAACAGCCCGGCCGCCACCAGCGGCCTGAGCGTCGCGATCGGGCCTTGCGGCCAGCAGCCCGGATTGGCGACGCGCTTCGCCGAAGCGATTTTCCGCGCCTGATCCTTGTCCATTTCGGCGAAACCATATTCCCAGCCCTCGGCCACGCGATGCGCGGTCGAGGCGTCGATGACCCTGGTGGTGTCGTTGGTGATCAGCGAGACGCTTTCTTTCGCGGCTGCGTCCGGCAGGCACAGGATCGCGACATCGGCGGCGTTGAGGAACTCGGCTCTAGCCGCCGCTTCCTTGCGGCGCTCGCTCGGAATGGAGATGATCTCCAGGTCGTCGCGTTCGGCAAGCAGCGCCCTGATCTGGAGACCGGTGGTGCCGTGCTCGCCGTCGATGAAGATTTTCGGTTTCATTGCCTGCCTGAATTCCCTGATATCTAAAGTTATATGCCGCTCGCCTGATTCAATCCGGCAACGACGTGATTGCCGCTGTTCAACTCTTCGAGTCGAGCCTTTCGTTCCGCCAGGAGCCCGAGATAGTGCATGGCCACCGTCGACCCGGCAATTGCCGTTATATCGGCGTGATCATAGGCCGGCGCAACCTCCACGACATCGGCGCCGACGATATCGACCTGATTGATCTGGCGCAGCACCGACAGGATTTTTGCCGAGGACGGCCCGCCGGCGACCGGTGTGCCGGTGCCGGGGGCGAAGGCCGGGTCCAGGCAATCGATATCGAAGGTGACGTAGGCTTTCCTGCCGCCGGTGCGGTCGACGATGGCATAGGCGATATCGGACGCGCGCATGTCCTCGACTTCGTGGCCGTACAGGATCTTGATGCCGAAGGTGTCAGGCGCATGGGTGCGGATGCCGATCTGGATCGAACGGTCGGGGTCGATAATGCCCTCCTTGACCGCACGGCCGACGAAGGAGCCGTGATCGATGCGCTTGCCGTCGTCCGGCCAGGTGTCCTGGTGGGCGTCGAACTGCACCATGGCCAGCGGGCCGTGGATGGCGGCATGCGCCTTGAGCAGCGGCCAGGTGACGAAATGGTCGCCGCCGAGCGATAGCAGGAAGGCGCCGGATTTCAGGATCTTTGCCGCCTCGCGCTCGATCG
Source organism: Mesorhizobium sp. M1322 (assembly GCF_040318085.1). Lineage (NCBI taxonomy): Bacteria > Pseudomonadati > Pseudomonadota > Alphaproteobacteria > Hyphomicrobiales > Phyllobacteriaceae > Mesorhizobium > Mesorhizobium sp. M1322. The sequence continues at coordinate 23,551 of NZ_JAMYLP010000050.1, read as the reverse complement.
TCCCCGGCGTCTTCTGATGATTGCCGCTGTCGAGCAGGCAATCGCCATAGTCGACCACGGCGAGATGTTCGAACAGATCGCGCGAAAACGGATACTGCGGATCGTTGTCGAGGATGGTCGAGGCGCGGCGAATCGCCTGCGGCCCGAAACGCGCGCCCGGGCGGTTGGTGACGGCGGCGTCGAAGGGGATGCCCCACACCACCGCGTCCGCGCCCTTCACGTCCTTCGTGTATTTGCGTCGCATGAACGACAGCGCGCCGGCATAGGTCGGCTCGAAGGACGCACCCGTCCTGGCCCGGGCGGTGAAGGCGTGGTCGATGTTGGTGTTCGGCATGAAGCGATCTCCTGTGCGTCGAGGCGCAACCTTATTGGATATAATTCTCAGAAATGCGACCCCTTCCGAGGCCATGGCCATTCCGGGCTCGGTCACAAATTCTTGCTCCCCAGGTGAGCCCGCATGGCAAACCCGGAAATTGCGGGGGTCACTATGAATACGACCGAAAGTAGATCAGACCCCCTCATGGGACGGTGTCGGCCGCAGAGCGGAACAGATATGGACGCGCCAAGCCGGCCACCGACCACCAGGACGGCGGCATCGATCTCGGCAGGCTGATTGCCGGCGACCCGCCGATTACCGTCATGGTTCGAGGTGCTCAGCCGGCGTTCACCCGACTTTCCGGCATTTGCGAAGCCGGCTTCGTTCACTAGGCTGTCACGTGCGTCGCTTAACCGGGTTTCCATCCGGTATGGAGCGATTCTCATGCGAACGACCTGGGTGAACCTTCTGCTTTCCTCCGCCTTGGTGCTCTTCACAGGCTCGGCATCGGCAAGCGAAACACGCGCCAGACAAATTCTCGACCGTTTCGAACACGCCAACCAGTGGCGCGATCATGTGATGGTGGCGGCACACCGCGCCGGCAGCATGCAGGCGCGCAAGACGCTTTATGCGGAGAACTCGATCGCCGCCGTCGAGGCATCGATCGCGCTTGGTGCCGAAATCGTCGAGGTCGACGTCAGGCGCTCGAAGGACGGCCAGTTCGTCGTCATGCATGACAGCTGGCTCGACCGCACGACGAATTGCAAGGGCGAGGTGATTAAGCGCACGCTGGCCGAACTCAAGACCTGCAGACTGGTGATCGAAGGCACCGGCGCCGTCACCGATGAGTTGGTTTCGACGCTGCGCGAGATGCTGATGGCGACCAAGGACAGGATCCTCATCAACATCGACAACAAGCTCGATGTCGACAGCCTGGCCGGCATGATCGCAGTCGCGCGCGACCTGGGCATGGCCGAGCAGGTGATCGTCAAGGAGAACCTGTGGAACCCGGCCAGGATCACCACTGTAAAGGCCGCCATGGGTGCGATCGGCAGCGGTTTCCATTTCATGCCGATCATCGCCGACGACGCGGTTCGTGACGCCGGCTTCGCCGAGAAAGTGAGCGGGATCTTTTCGCCGCGCGCCGTCGAGATCATCAACTGGCGGGCGGGGTCGGAGACGCTGACCGAGACCGGCGGTCCGCTGTTCAGCCCCCGCATGCGCGCGGCGGCGATAAGGGGCGACTGGCACATCTGGGCCAATACCTACGCCATCGTCAACAAGCCGGGCGGCTTCCTTGCCGGCGGTCGCGGCGACGAACTGGCGGTGCTCGCCAGCCTGCCGCGCGAGACCTACGGCTTCTGGGCCGAGCGCGGCGCCACCATCATCCAGACCGACGAGCCGAAAGCGGCGATCGACTGGCTGGCGGCAAACGGTTACCGCGTGCCATATTCTGATGAGGCGCGGCCGGCGGAGCCGGCGAACACTGCAAGCATCAACTAGTTCCTCTGCACAGGGGATTTGGTTCTTTGACTGACGGCCGCGCTGCCGGCCCGCCTGCAGCTGCCAATCTCCAACGTCTGCGATTAACCGTAAGCCCCCGCGCCTTCGTCATTCTAGGGCGAAGCAAGAAGCGAAGCGACGCGGCGTAGACCCTAGGATCCATGCCGTTACCTCAGAGCGTCACGACGGTGCAGAACCTTTGATGGCGGAGCGAGGCGCCCCCCTCTGTCCTGCCGGACATCTCCCCACTCGGGGGGAGATTGGCCGTCACCACCGCCTTCGCGAACCGCCACTGTCGAAGGAGCGAGCGGTGCGCCAAAGCTGCCATCTCCCCCCGAGTGGGGGAGATGTCCGGCAGGACAGAGGGGGGCGCGAGGGATCACTACCATTGAAATGACGTAGGACTTGGTTTGAGTCGGCCAAAAGAAAAGGCCGCCCGGAGGCGGCCTTTCGAATGTCTGAAGCTGTGGAGCGCTTAGCGCTTCGAGAACTGGAACGAGCGGCGGGCCTTCGCTTTGCCGTACTTCTTGCGCTCGACGACGCGGCTGTCACGGGTCAGGAAGCCACCCTTCTTGAGCACGCCGCGTAGCGCCGGCTCGTAATAGGTAAGCGCCTTGGAGATGCCGTGGCGCACTGCACCGGCCTGGCCGGAAAGGCCGCCGCCGATGACGGTGGCGACGATGTCATACTGGCCGGCGCGGTTGGCGGCGATGATCGGCTGGTTGAGGATCATCTGCAGGACCGGACGCGCGAAATATTCGGCGAACACCTTGTCGTTGACGACGATCTTGCCGGAGCCGGGCTTCACCCAGACACGCGCGATGGCGTTCTTGCGCTTGCCGGTGGCATAGGCGCGGCCCGACTTGTCGAGCTTCTGGACATGGACGGGTGCAGCCGGCTGCGTGTTGGTGTTGCCGGTGGCAGTTCCGAGTTCTGCGAGCGAGGAAAGCTCTGCCATTTTACGAAACCTTCTTGTTCTTGGCGTTCAGCTTGGCCACGTCGAGCGAGACGGGCTGCTGGGCGACATGCGGATGTTCCGTGCCTGCATAGACGCGGAGATTCTTCATCTGGCGACGGCCGAGCGGGCCACGCGGGATCATACGTTCGACGGCCTTCTCGACGACACGCTCGGGGAAACGGCCCTCGAGCAGCTGGCGCGCGGTGCGCTCCTTGATGCCGCCAGGGTGGCCGGTGTGCCAGTAATAGACCTTGTCGGTGAATTTCTTGCCGGTGAACACCACCTTGTCGGCGTTGATGACGATGACGTTGTCGCCGTCGTCGACATGCGGGGTGAAGGTGGGCTTGTGCTTGCCGCGAAGATGATTGGCGATGACAGTGGCGAGACGGCCGACGACGAGACCCTCGGCGTCGATCAGCACCCACTTCTTCACCACATCCGCAGGCTTCTGCGAAAAGGTTGCCATGGATTGTTGCTTTCGGTTCGGACCTTCCCCATCGACGAACGACAAGGGAAGGCGTTTCTTGTTGCTTGGATCGACGCCGAGCGTTCGCCCGCCGCCAATAACAAAACGGCGGCCTTTGGCGGGCCGCTGTTCCGTGAGGGCTTATAAGCGAGGGGGAGGTAGCACGTCAAGGCGAATTAAAAGGCGAGTAGCGCAGAAAATGATGCAAAAACAAATGATTGAATAATAGGTATTATTTTACCGCATCGATCTAGTGTTAGTTGCTGTGCCGAATCTGGCCTTAGTGCTTTGCCTCGATTTCCTTGCGGGCCGCGCTGGAGAGGAACGCAGATCGCGTTATGCCGCGTTCGCGCGCTGCGATGTCGATCGCCCGCAAAACGCCGCGCTCGAAAGTCACGTTTGCCCTGACGACGGCGCTGTCATTGTCGATGAGCGGCACCGATACCAGATAGGCTCCTTCGGCGAGCGCGTTGCGTATGTCGGGAAGCGCGACAATCGCTTCATGGTTGGACGGCTCTGGAACGGGCATATCCTCTGCCCACAATTGCAAGGCTTCAACGGCATTGGGCACGATGTCTTCCGCCGCGTCCGCAGCCGAAAAGCAGCCGGGAATGTCCGGAAAGCGGATGCCGAATGCGCTGTCGGGATCTTTGTCGACCAATGCGAAATAGTTCTTCATTTGCAATCTCCAGGACGCTTCAGCTCGTCCTTATCCAGCCTGCCTGCTTGGCGATCGCGCGAGCGGTACCGGTTGGCAGATTCTTCTCGGGATGCGGAACGATCAACACAATCTCGCCCTTTCGGAATTTGTGATGCGAGCCGCGTACGGAAATCAGTTCGAAACCATCGTCTTTGAGACGCTTCACGATCTTGCGGCTGTCACGTTCCAGCAAAGGTCACCTATGCGCACATATATACACATCAAGCGGAAATTCAATTGTCAAGATGGCGACCGCCTCGGCGGGATCGAATAGGTTCCCGTGGCGTGCGCTACCGTGTGTCCGTCCGATCCGGCGACGATGTCGATATCGAACACCATCAGGCTCTTGCCCAGCTTCAGGATCCGGCAATGGCCGTCGATCGGTCCGGCCTCGGCCTTGCGGACAAAATTGATGTTGAGGTTGGTGGTCACCGAAAGCGCATCCGGCCCGGCATGCGAGAGCACGCAGACATAGCCGCCTATGTCGGCCAACGTGAACAGCGACGGGCCCGACACGGTTCCGCCGGGACGCACATGGCGCTCGTCGGCATTCAGGCGCACCGTGCAGCCGCCCGGAAACACCTCGATCGCCTCGTAGAAGGTGAACTGGTCGTTGAGCTGCGGATAAACGGTCTCCATCAAGGCATTGACTTGCGCCGCGGTCAGCACCGGCTTGAGATTGCTTTGGGCAGGCATAGGCGGTTTCCTGTCTGTGGCGCCGGTATGGGCGCCGGCGGTCCCAAGGCGAGGGTACTTGGCTGAGACCGCACCGCCGAGAAAACACGTCTCAAGGCTGTTCTTCAATCGGCAGCGTGCTAGTTCTTTTGTTCCATGGCCTGCGAATCTGGTGCCGCTGGCCGATTAAGAGGTTGGAGACATGGCTGAAATCGTCGCCATCAAGCCGGCTATTGCCGAAGGTCCTGTTGTCGCGAGGCTGGACAAGGGCGTGCTTCGCCTCACGCTCACCAATCCGCCGGCCAATGCCCTGTCGCTGTCGGTCATGGCGGCGCTGATGGCGGAGCTCGACCGCGCGAAATCAGACAGATCCGTCCGCGTCATTATCCTGGCGGCGGCCGGAAAGGTGTTCTGCGCCGGACATGACCTCAAGGAAATGACCGCTCGCCGTGGCGATCCCGACCGCGGCAAGGCATTTTTCGAGGAGACGTTTTCCGCTTGCGCCGCACTAATGCAGGCGATCGTGCGCCATCCCAGGCCGGTGATCGCCGAGGTCGATGGTCTGGCGACGGCGGCCGGGGCGCAACTGGTCGCCAGCTGCGACCTGGCGATTGCCTCGCATGAGGCGACCTTCTGCACGCCGGGCGTCAATATCGGCCTGTTCTGCTCGACGCCGATGGTGGCGCTGTCGCGCAACGTCTCGCGCAAGCACGCGATGGAGATGCTTTTGACCGGCGAGACCATCGATGCGGCGACGGCAAAGGAATTCGGCCTGATCAACCGCGTCGTGCCGCGGGAATATCTGAATCAGATTGTCACCAAATACGCGCAAACCATTGCTGCCAAATCGTCTTCGGTCGTCAAGACCGGCAAGGAAGCCTTTTACGAACAAGCCGAGATGGGGCTGGCCGACGCCTATGCCTATACCGGTCGCGTCATGGTCGAGAACATGCTGGCGCGCGACGCGGAAGAAGGCATCGGCGCCTTCATCGGCAAGCGCAAGCCGGAATGGACGGACGAATAGACATGGAACCCCGCATCTCAATCATCACCATCGCCGTCGACGATCTCGAGCGCGCCACGCGCTTCTACGAGGCGATGGGCCTGACCCGCCATGCCGGCATCACCGACGGCGTCACCTTCTTCCAGATGGGCGGCGTCATTCTCGGCCTGTTTCCGCGCGAAAGCGCCGAAGCGGATTCAGGCATCACTTTCGGCACGGCGCCGTCGGCGATCTACCTCGCCTACAACACCCGCTCCGACACGGAAGTCGATCACGTGCTTGCGATGGCCGAGAAGGCCGGCGGTCGTATCGTCAAGCCGGCCGGCCGCGCCTTCTGGGGCGGCTGGTACGGCTATTTCGCCGACACGGAAGGGCATGTCTGGGAAGTGGCGCACAATCCGGCTTTTCCGATCGCGGAAGACGGCAGCATCTCGCTGCCGGGCTGATCCCTCTGCTAGATGGCATATCGCAAGCAACTGACGCGGCTGAAGGCGCCCTATCTCAAGCGCATCCTGATCGAGCCGGCGCGGGTCGCCGATTGGGAAAAATACCCCTGGAATCTGCCGATCTTCCGCGGCCATAATTTCGAGCTCGAATTTACCACGCCGATCACCATCATCGTCGGCGAGAACGGCACCGGCAAATCGACATTGCTCGAGGCGATCGGCGCGCTGGCCGGATACGATGAGGCCGGTGGCGGCAAGCGCTACATGCCCATCGACCACTCCCGCGCCATCGACAAGAGCGGCGCGGCACTGGCGGGAACGCTGCGCGGCCATTGGCTGCCGAAGGTCACCGCCGGCTGGTTCTTCCGCGCCGAATCTTTTTACTCCGTTGCCTGCTATCTCGACCAGGCCGCCATCGACGCCCATGCGGCGCCGCCCGATTTCCTGTCCTGGTCGCATGGCGAGGGTTTCATCCGCTTCTTCGAGGAGCGCTGCCGCCGGCAAGGCATCTACATCCTCGATGAGCCCGAAAGCGCCTTGTCGCCGACGCGCCAGATCGAGCTCCTCAAGATGCTGCGACGGATGGATCTATTAGGCACGGCGCAAGTGATCATGGCGACGCATTCGCCGCTGCTGATGGCCTGTTCCGGCGCGCGGCTGTTCCGCATCAGCCGGTTCGGCATCGACCCTACCGAATTTTCACGATACCATCATTTCCGCATGATGCGCAGTTTCTGCAACGACCCGGATGGTTTTCTCGCCGAAGCTCTGTATGAGGACGAGGCATGAACCACGACGCCTACGACAATGCCTATATCGCCGGCATCCTCAATTCGGTGAAGACCATCGCTATGGTCGGTGCGTCTGCTAATGATGTGCGGCCGAGCTACTTCGTGCTGAAATACCTGCTGGGCAAGGGGTTTTCAGTGTTCCCGATCAACCCCGGCCAGGCCGGCAAGGAAATCCTCGGCCGGATGGCCTATAGCAGGCTCGCCGATGTTCCCGAGCCGATCGACATGATCGACGTTTTTCGCGGCTCCGCGGCAGTGCCGGGCGTCGTCGACGAGGTCTTGCGGCTAGATCCGTTGCCGAAAGTCATCTGGATGCAGCTTGGCGTGCGCCATGATGAGGCGGCCGCGCGCGCCGAGGCCGCCGGCATCAAGGTGGTGATGAACCGCTGCCCCAAGATCGAATATGGCAAGCTGTCGGGCGAAATCGGCTGGACCGGCGTCAACTCAGGCGTGCTGTCGTCGAAGAAGCCGCTGATGCGGCCGGGATTCCAGAGCTTCGGCGTTCGCCAGAAGTAGACGGAAAGTTATTCCGGTAATTGGCGAATTTTCTCGTGCCTCGGTCACAGAGCGTGCATCGACGGGCATTTTCTTCTTTGCATTCGCGACCGGGCTTCGCCAAGAATGCCCGGCGATTTCCAGAAGGTTCAAAAGGGAGGTATTCGATGACCCGTACGCCCGGTTTCAACACGCTCGCCGTCCATGCGGGTGCCAAGCCCGATCCGGCGACCGGCGCGCGTGCCACGCCGATCTACCAGACGACCTCCTTTGTCTTCGATGATGCCGACCATGCCGCGTCGCTGTTCGGGCTAAAAGCCTTCGGCAACATCTATACCCGGATCATGAACCCGACGCAGGCGGTGCTGGAGGAGCGCATCGCGGCACTCGAAGGCGGCACGGCAGGGCTGGCCGTGGCGTCGGGCCACGCAGCGCAGGTGCTCGTCTTCCACAATCTGATGCAGCCCGGCGACAATTTCGTCGCCGCGACGAGACTTTACGGTGGCTCGATCAACCAGTTCGGCCACGCTTTCAAGAATTTCGGCTGGCAGGTGCGCTGGGCCGACACCAACGACATCTCGACCTTCGAAAGCCAGATCGACGAAAAGACCAAGGCGATCTTCATCGAGAGCCTGGCCAATCCGGGCGGTGTCTTCGTCGACATCGAGAAGATCGGCGATATCGCCCGCAAGCATGGGCTGCCGCTGATCGTCGACAACACGCTGGCCTCGCCCTATCTGGTGCGGCCGATCGAGCATGGCGCCGACATTGTCGTGCATTCGCTGACCAAGTTCATCGGCGGCCACGGCAATTCAATTGGCGGCGCGATAGTCGACGGCGGCACCTTCGACTGGTCGAAATCCGGCAAATATCCGATGCTGTCGGAGCCGCGCCCCGAATATGGCGGCCTCGTCCTGCACGAAACCTTCGGCAATTTCGCTTTCGCCATTGCCGCGCGCGTGCTTGGGCTGCGCGACATGGGCCCGGCGATCTCGCCCTTTAATGCATTCCTGATCCTGACCGGGCTGGAAACCCTGCCGCTCAGGATGCAGCGCCATTGCGACAATGCGGTCACCGTCGCCGGCTGGCTGTCCAACCACCCAAAAATCGCCTGGGTGTCCTATCCCGGCCTGCCCAGCGACAACAACAACGCGCTGCAGAAAAAATACTCGCCGCTGGGCGCCGGCGCGGTGTTCACCTTCGGCCTGAAGGGCGGCTATGCGGCGGGCATCAAATTCGTCGAGGCGCTCGAACTGTTCTCGCACCTCGCCAATGTCGGCGACACCAAGTCGCTGGTCATCCATCCGGCATCGACCACGCACCGGCAACTGTCGGACGAACAGAAGGTCGCGGCCGGCGCCGGGCCGAATACGGTCAGGCTCTCGGTCGGCATCGAGGATGTCAACGACATCGTCGCCGATCTGGAACAGGCTCTCGGCAAGGTCTGACCCCCGCTGGAAGGAGTTTTCATGCCCGCGCCAAAATTCCTCTCCGTCGATATTGGAAGCGTCGAGCCGGAACCTGGCGCGCCGGCGCCGGACCGCCTGATTTCAGGCGATCCAAAGTTCCGCACCTGGAATGTCGAGGAACGCGACGGCGGCCTCTATGCCGGCATCTGGGAGGCGACGCCAGGCAAATGGCGCATCGAGTATGACGAGTGGGAGTTCTGCCACATTCTTTCCGGCGTCTCGGTGATATCGGAGGAGGGCGGCGAGGCGCGCACCGTCAGGGCCGGCGACAGTTTCCTGCTCAGGCCGGGCTTTAAGGGAAGCTGGGAAGTGCTTGAAACGACACGCAAGGAGTACGTGATTAAGCTTTGATCATCGTCCGCTGTGCACGGCGAGCCTTTCCAGCCCGTGAAAATGATAGGTGTCGCGAAAACGCGGCTGTTCGGCCAGATAGAGCCGCGGTAGCCGCTCGAACAAGGTTTTCAGCGATACCTGTAATTCGAGCCGGGCGAGCGGCGCGCCGATGCAGAAATGAACGCCGGCTCCGAACGAGACGTTCTTCTGGTCGGCGCGATCCGGCCTGAAGGCGAGGGGCTCGGCAAACGCCGCCGGGTCGTGGTTGGCCATGCCGAGCAGCAGGCCGATTGTCTCGCCCGGCCGCACCACAATGTCCGGAGCGACCTCGATTTCCTCATACGCGTAGCGCGTGAACATGTGCAGCGGCGCATCGAAGCGCAGGCATTCCTCGACCGTGGCGGTTGTCGTTTTCGGAGAGGCGAAGAAGCGGCGCGGGTCGCCGCCTTGCGCGAGAATCGCGCGCACAGCATTGCCGGTCTGGTGGACGGTCGCCTCATGGCCGGCATTGAGCAGCAGGATGACCGAGGACACCAGTTCGTCCTCCGAGAGTTTTTGACCATCGTCTTGCGCTGCAATCAGCAGCGACAACAGATCGTCGCCGGGGTTTTTGCGCCGCTCGGCAACATAGCCGCGCAGGAAATCCGAAAAATCCTGTGCCGCGCGATTGGCCGTCTCTTCCGTTTCGCGTGTGCGGCCATGCATGTACATGGCGACCATCTGATGCGACCAGTCGAGCAGTTGCAGCCCCATCTCGACCGGCACGCCGAGCATTTCGGCAATGATGGTGATCGGCAAAGGTGATGCGAAAGCCGGCAACAGGTCGACCTGGTCCGGTTCGAAACGGTCGATCAGCTCGTTGGCGAGCGCCTCGACGCGCGGCCGCAGCCGCTCGACCTGACGCGAGACGAAGGCGCGGTTGACCAGCGTTCTGAGCCTGGTGTGCACGGGCGGCTCCAGCTCCAGCATCGAATTGGCCTCGATGCCGTCGAATGCCCTGAGATGGGTGCGGTCCTGGCCGATGCCCCGACTGTCAGGGATGCCGGCCGGATTCTGGCGACCGAAGCGGCGGTCGCGCAGCAGCCGATTGACGTCGTCGAAGCCGCCAAAGCACCAGAAGCCGAACTCTTCCCAGAAGAAGACATTCGATGCGCCGTGCATAAAGGCATAGGCCTCATAGGGGTTCTGGTAGAAAGCCGGCTCGTGCGGATCGAGCCGCACATGGCGGGTGGCTGGATCGAAGGCAAGATAGGTCGGCGTCAATTTGGTCATGCCAGACAATTAACGCGGCTTGCCAGCTTGGCGCCAGACCGTATGTTGGCGCCCAATAGTCCAAAAGCACTGAGCCAGCCGAAGCGGCTGCGGAAAGACTGACTTGATGAATGTGATCGTGGTTGGCGCAGGCATTGCAGGGCTTTCCACGGCATGGTCGCTGGTCAAGGCCGGGCACCGGGTCTCGATCGTCGAGCAGGGACCAATTCCCAATCCGCTTGCCGCCTCCGGCGACCATCACCGCATCATCCGCCGCGCCTATGGTGCAGCCTCGGGCTATGGCCGGCTGATCACCGAGGCCTATGAGGCCTGGGACGAGATGTGGGCCGATCTCGGCGAAAACCATCTCGACCCGCGCGGCTTCATCTGCATTTCACGCGAGCCGGGAGACGAAGCCGAGGAATACCGCGAAGGCATGGAAGCCGGGAACTACCCGTTCGAACTGTTCGAGCCGGACGCCGCGGCTAAACGCTGGCCCTTCCTGGAGCCCGGCTCGTTTCGCTACGCGTATTTTTCACCGGATGGCGGTGCGCTGCATTGCCGCAGGATCGCCGCCGGTCTGGCCATATGGCTCCGCGCGAACGGCGCCAATGTCTACGAAAACAGCAAGGTGCTTGAGGTCGACGCCGAGGCCGGCCGCATCGTGTTTGAAAGCGGCGAGACGATGCAGGCCGACCGCATCGTCATCGCCGCCGGCGCCTGGGTGCTAAAACTGTTTCCGGAACTGGACGGCGAGCTGAAGACCTGGCGCACCGCGCTTGCCTATGTTGAACCGCCGGCGGACCTGAAAGCGGCATGGCAGGCAGCGCCCGTAATCCTCGATGTCGGCGGCGCTGTCGACGGCTACGTGATCCCGCCGTCCGGCGGCGCCGGCATGAAATTCGGCTCAGGGCTGCACAGGGTGCCGACCAGCGACGCCGACTGGAACCGCCATCCGGTGCCGGGCGAGGGCGAGGCGATCCGCAACCTGTTTTCGCCGCCGATCGCCCGCATCGAGGAGTATGGGGTGACCGAGGTCGTCACCTGCGCCTACACCTTCACCGCCGACGAGAAGTTCCTGGCGCATGAGAAGGGCAAATGCCTTGTTGTCTCGGCCTGCTCCGGCCACGGCTACAAGTTCGGCGCGGCTGTCGGCAGACGCGTCGCGGCGATTGTCGGCAATGGCGACGTCCCCGGCTTGAAGGCGTGGCTGCGAGCGGAGGCGGTCTGACCTAATACCGGCAGTGCCGCGGAATCTGCACGCGCCGCCAGCTGGTCGAGCCTTCCTGCACCATCACCCGGCGCGCCACCCTCTGGTATGACGGCGCGATCTCAGTGATGCGCCGCCGCTCCGGTCGCACCAGCACTTCTCGGGCAACGCTCTCATACTCGGCTGGCAGGACAACCCGTCGGGTGCGCTCGGGTTCAACGACGATTGTTTCGGCGACACGCGCGTGGCGGGCCTTGCGCCAGACCTTGCACAGCACCTTGCGGCCGTGGATGACGCGCCATTCCCACGCATAGCCGCCATCGTCGACCTTGACCAAGTGGTAGACGGTGCGGGTGATGGCTGGCACGACCTCGTATGTGACGCGGGGCGGTGCGATCTGCTCGACGCGCTCAACCGTGCCATAAATCGGTGGGTCGTAGTCGACCACCTGGCCGCCGGAGCTGACCAGCACGTTTTCATAAACCGTATCGTAGACGGACGGCCTGTTGACCCGCTCGTAGCATTCGACGGCGCGCCCGCCGGCAGCCGTTTCGGACACCATGCCGAGAACGGCAAGGCTGGCGATGGCCAAGGAAGCAGTTTTCCTGATCATGGCACTCCCCCTGTTTGAACCTTCAGCGCAAGTTCAACGTTGAATTGTAGGGGAAGCCGTATCGCGGGAAAGCGGTTTCGAGATATTTCGTTAAGCACGCGGTTAAGAAACTGCTACTCGGCAGCGCGGCTCAAGCGCAGCAGATGGCTGCCGGCGCAGCTTCGGGCGAATTCTGTGCAGAAACCTTGATTCGACTTAACCGGATGGCTAGGAGGGGCGGCCTTGCGCTAGGGTGAGCCGACATCCTATTTACAGGACAACGATCCAGAACCGATTCTGCCCGACTTGCTAATCTCCCGGCGCCGGAATCCCATCTTCAATAAGGGATAGTCCATGAAGAACCCCGTCGAAACCTACATGAACCTCGTTCCGATGGTGGTCGAACAGACCAATCGCGGCGAGCGGGCCTACGACATTTTCTCGCGGCTCCTGAAAGAGCGCATCATTTTCATCACCGGTCCGGTCGAGGACGGCATGGCGACGCTGGTCTGCGCGCAGCTCCTGTTCCTCGAAGCGGAGAATCCGAAGAAGGAAATCAACCTTTACATCAATTCGCCCGGCGGCGTCGTCACCTCGGGCATGGCAATCTACGACACCATGCAGTTCATCAAGCCGGCGGTGGCGACGCTGTGCATCGGCCAGGCAGCCTCGATGGGTTCGCTGCTTCTTACCGCAGGCGAGAAGGGCATGCGCTTCGCCACGCCGAACGCCCGCATCATGGTCCACCAGCCTTCCGGTGGATTCCAGGGCCAGGCGTCCGACATCGAGCGCCACGCCCAGGACATCATCAAGCTGAAGCGCCGCCTCAATGAGGTCTATGTCAAGCACACCGGCAAGAGCTACGACGAGATTGAAAAGACGCTCGACCGTGACCACTTCATGACCTCCGACGAGGCGAAGGATTTCGGCCTCATCGACAAGGTCATTTCGTCGCGTGAGCCGATCGAAGGTATTGCCACATAAGCCCGGTGGCAGTTGGATAGTGGGAAAACACGCTTTTGATGCCGCTTGCGGCATTTCGGCCACAATTGGCTGTTCCCTCGACGGGAGCAATTGCCTACGTTAAGCCTATGTTGATTTTCGACGGCTTAGCTTTGTGCGGGGTTGGTGCGAATCATTGCGACGTTTTCTGATATGTGTTTCGTACGGAATGCGTTGCGGGAGCCGGAATACTGGCGGCGGCGATTTCCCGCGATAGATTGAGATATGCGCCCTTTCAACCAGACCATCGGCGGGCGGCTATGAAAGGACATGAAAATGAGCAAGGTCGGCAACAACGGCGGTGATTCCAAGAACACGCTTTATTGCTCGTTTTGCGGCAAAAGCCAGCACGAAGTCCGCAAGCTGATCGCCGGCCCGACGGTGTTCATCTGCGACGAATGCGTCGAGCTCTGCATGGACATCATCCGCGAGGAGAACAAGACCTCGATGGTGAAGTCCCGCGAGGGCGTGCCGACCCCGCAGGAGATCCTCAAGGTCCTCGACGACTACGTCATCGGCCAGCCCTACGCCAAGCGCGTGCTGTCGGTGGCCGTCCACAACCACTACAAGCGCCTGGCGCACGCCGGCAAGAACAACGACGTCGAGCTGGCGAAGTCCAACATCCTGCTGATCGGGCCGACCGGTTGCGGCAAGACGCTGCTGGCTCAGACGCTCGCCCGCATCATCGACGTGCCCTTCACCATGGCCGATGCGACGACGCTGACCGAGGCCGGCTATGTCGGCGAGGATGTCGAGAACATCATCCTGAAGCTCTTGCAGTCGGCCGACTACAATGTCGAGCGCGCCCAGCGCGGCATCGTCTACATCGACGAGATCGACAAGATCTCGCGCAAGTCGGACAATCCCTCGATCACCCGCGACGTGTCGGGCGAGGGCGTGCAGCAGGCGCTCTTGAAGATCATGGAAGGCACGGTCGCTTCCGTGCCGCCGCAGGGCGGCAGGAAGCACCCGCAGCAGGAATTCCTGCAGGTAGACACCGCCAACATCCTGTTCATCTGCGGCGGCGCCTTCGCCGGGCTGGACAAGATCATCTCGGATCGCGGCCGCAAGACCTCGATCGGCTTTGGCGCCACCGTAGCGTCGCCCGAGGATCGCCGCACCGGCGACGTTTTCCGCCTGGTCGAGCCCGAGGATCTGTTGAAGTTCGGTCTCATTCCTGAGTTCGTCGGCCGTCTGCCGGTCCTGGCGACGCTGGAAGATCTCGATGAACCGGCGCTGATCCAGATCCTGACCGAGCCGAAGAACGCGCTGGTCAAGCAATATCAGCGGCTGTTCGAGATGGAGAATGTCGACCTGACTTTCCATGAGAATGCGCTGTCGGCGATCGCCAAGCGCGCCATCGAACGCAAGACCGGCGCGCGCGGCCTGCGCTCGATCATGGAAGCGATCCTGCTCGACACGATGTTCGAGCTGCCGGCGCTGGAAGGCGTGCGCGAAGTGGTTATTTCGGAAGAGGTGGTGTCCGGCAACGCCAGGCCGCTCTACATCTATTCCGAGCAGAAGGAAAAGAAGGGCAACGTCAGCGCCTGACGTGAGCCCTTGCAGTGGAGTTCTTCAAACGGCGCCGTGAGGCGCCGTTTTGTTTTGCGGACGGCCGACTTGTGATGAACGGATTGTGACAGATTGGATGAACGGTTTCGTGTTGACCCTTGATCTTTGCCCCCCGTGCCTCCAACTAACTGAGGAAGGCCGGGGTGCCGAATTCTGTGCTGTAAAGCTCCCGTCAAAAACGGTGGTAGGCGGAACGATCCTCGGTCGTTAATATGAGATTCGCGGTTGGCCGATTGGCGGTCGCGACATGAAAGGTTGGACAATGGCCAAAATATCCAAGGCTCCCAGCGACGGCGTCTTCGCAGTCCTCCCACTGCGCGACATCGTGGTGTTCCCGCACATGATCGTTCCGCTCTTCGTCGGGCGTGAAAAGTCGATCAAGGCGCTGGAGGAGGTGATGGGTCAGGAAAAGCAGATCCTGCTTGCGACCCAGATGAATGCCGCCGATGACGATCCCGAGTCCGATGCCATCTTCGACATCGGCACGCTCGCCAACGTGCTGCAGTTGCTGAAGCTGCCGGACGGCACCGTTAAGGTGCTGGTCGAAGGCGCCTCGCGCGCGAAAATCGTTTCGTTCACCGACCGTCCCGACTTCCACGAGGCCCGCGCCGCGGCGCTGGTCGAACCGGATGAGGAAGAGGTCGAGGTCGAGGCGCTGGCCCGTTCCGTCGTCACCGACTTCGAGAACTACGTCAAGCTGAACAAGAAGATCTCGCCCGAAGTGGTGGGCGCCGCCAGCCAGATCGACGACTATTCCAAGCTCGCCGATACGGTTGCCTCGCATCTTGCCATCAAGATCCCCGAGAAGCAGGAGATGCTGGCCACGCTTTCGGTCAAGGAACGGCTGGAAAAGGCGCTGGGCTTCATGGAAGCCGAAATCTCCGTCCTGCAGGTCGAGAAGCGCATCCGTTCGCGCGTCAAGCGCCAGATGGAGAAGACGCAGCGCGAATACTACCTCAACGAGCAGATGAAGGCGATCCAGAAGGAGCTCGGCGAAGGCGAGGACGGCCGCGACGAGGCCGCCGAGATCGAGGCGCGCATCAAGAAGACCAAGCTCTCCAAGGAGGCCCGCGAAAAGGCGGAAGCCGAACTGAAGAAGCTGCGGACGATGTCGCCGATGTCGGCTGAATCGACCGTCGTGCGGAACTATCTCGACTGGATCCTGTCGATACCGTGGGGCAAGAACTCCAAGGTCAAGCAGGATCTGGCCTTCGCCCAGAACGTGCTCGACACCGACCATTTCGGCCTCGACAAGGTCAAGGACCGCATCGTCGAATATCTCGCCGTGCAGAGCCGCCAGAAGAAGCTGAAAGGGCCGATCCTGTGCCTCGTCGGACCTCCCGGCGTCGGCAAGACCTCGCTCGGCAAGTCGATCGCCAAGGCGACGGGCCGCGAGTTCATCCGCATGGCGCTGGGCGGCGTACGCGACGAGGCCGAAATCCGCGGTCACCGGCGCACCTATATCGGCTCGATGCCCGGCAAGGTCATCCAGTCGATGAAGAAGGCGAAGAAGTCCAACCCGCTCTTCCTGCTCGACGAGATCGACAAGATGGGCCAGGATTTCCGCGGCGATCCGTCGTCGGCCTTGCTTGAGGTGCTCGATCCAGAGCAGAACTCGACGTTCATGGACCACTATCTCGAGGTCGAGTACGACCTGTCGAGCGTGATGTTCGTGACGACGGCGAACACGCTGAACATCCCTGCGCCCTTGATGGACCGCATGGAGATCATCCGTATCGCCGGCTACACCGAGGACGAGAAGATCGAGATCGCCAAGCGTCACCTGATGCCCAAGGTGATCCGCGATCACGCGCTGCAGCCGAAGGAGTTCTCCGTCGGCGAGGACGCGATCCGCGGCATCATCCAGACCTACACCCGTGAAGCGGGCGTCAGGAGCCTGGAGCGCGAGCTGATGAAGCTCGGCCGCAAGGCGGTGACCGAGATCCTGAAGACGAAGAAGAAGACGGTCGACATCACGGCGGATAATCTCGCCGATTACCTGGGTGTCCCGCGCTTCCGCTTCGGTCAGGTCGAGGCCGACGATCAGATCGGCGTCGTCACCGGGCTCGCCTGGACGGAAGTCGGCGGCGAGCTGCTGACGATCGAAGGCGTCATGATGCCCGGCAAGGGCCGCATGACGGTGACCGGCAATCTGCGCGACGTGATGAAGGAATCGATCTCGGCGGCGGCCTCCTACGTCCGCTCGCGGGCTATCGATTTCGGCGTCGAGCCGCCGCTGTTCGACAAGCGCGACATCCACGTCCACGTGCCGGAGGGCGCAACGCCCAAGGACGGACCGTCGGCGGGTGTGGCGATGGCGACGGCGATCGTCTCGGTGCTGACCGGCATCCCGGTCAGGGCCGACGTGGCGATGACCGGCGAGATCACGCTGCGTGGCAGGGTGCTGCCGATCGGCGGGCTCAAGGAGAAGCTGCTTGCAGCGCTGCGCGGCGGCATCAAGAAAGTGCTGATCCCGGAAGACAACGCCAAGGATCTGGCGGAGATTCCGGACAACGTGAAGAACGGTATGGAGATCGTTCCGGTCGCGCGGGTCGGTGAAGTCCTGCGCCATGCGCTGGTGCGTATGCCGGAGCCGATCGACTGGGTCGAGCCAGCCAATACGCCGGCTGCGGTGGATGCCGGAGACGACGCCAGCAAGTCGCTAGCTCATTAGTTCTTTCTAAAGTTGCAATGCACAAGAGAGAGCCGAGCCCAGCGCCCGGCTTTTTCATGTGAAAAACCCCGGAATTCCGGGGTTTTTTCGACTCTTTTGACGCTTTTCGACTTGGTTGCGGAAGCGCTTCTTTCTAAAGTCCGTTTCCTGCCGGATGAGTCGTACGTTCCGGTTTCTCATGGAAGGGAATTTTTATGAACAAGAACGAACTGGTGTCCGCTGTCGCCGATGCCGCGAGTATTTCGAAGGGTGACGCGCAGTCGGCGGTTGATGCGGTGTTCTCCGTCATCACCGGCGAACTGAAGAAGGGCGGCGATGTCCGGCTTGTCGGCTTCGGAAATTTCACCGTGTCAAAACGCGCTGCCTCGACCGGCCGCAATCCGCAGACCGGCGCGGAAGTGCAGATTCCGGCGCGCACCGTGCCGAAGTTTTCGGCCGGCAAGGGCCTCAAGGACGCAGTCAACTAAGCGTCTTCTTACCCTTTTCAGAGACCAGAAAAGCCGGGCATGCCCCGGCTTTTCTTTTGCGTTCCCCATCTGGCGGCCGGTATCATAGAGCCGATGGGAACTGGCGGCTCTATGCCGTCGGCGCATCCGCGCGCATCAGCCCTTCCTTTTTGAGATCGGCCCAGAGTGCTGACGGCAGTTTCGCGTCGAGCAGCGACCGGTTGCTTTCGACCTCGCTCGGCCGCTGTCCGCCGGGGATCACCGACACGACCGAAGGGTGCAGCAGCGGAAATTGCAATGCCGCCTCGATCAGGCGCACGCCGTGGCGTTTGCAAATGGCCTCGATGCGCGCGACGCGGTCGAGGATGTCCTGCGGCGCCTCGGAATAATTGTAATAGGCGCCGGGCTTCGGTCCGGTTGCCAGGATGCCGGAATTATACGGCCCGCCGAGAACGATGCCGATGCCGCGCTTCTGGCATAGCGGCAGGAAGGATTGCAGCGCCTCCTGCTCCAGCAGCGTATAGCGCCCGGCAAGCAGGAATAGGTCGAAGTCGCCACGCTCGGCAAGTGTCTGGGCAACCTGCCATTCGTTGATGCCGCCGCCGAACGCCTTGATGACGCCCTGGTCACGCAGGGACAGCAGCCCGTAATAGCCCGAGCGCATGAACTCCTCGATGCGTTGGTCCGAGGCCTCCTTGCTGCCATGGGTGAAGATATCGACGTCATGCACGAAAAGGATGTCGATGCGGTCGACGCCGAGGCGCTCGAGCGAGGCTTCGAAGGAGCGCATGACGCCGTCATAGCTGTAGTCGTAGACCTCGCGGCGCGATGGCGTGTCGAAGAACTTGCCGATGCCGGTGCGTTGGTCCGGCGGGCAGGCGCGCATGATGCGGCCGACTTTGCTCGACAGCACATAGTCGTCGCGCTTTTTCGAACGCAGGAACGGATTGAGCCGCGTTTCCGACAGGCCAAGCCCGTAGAGTGGCGCGGTGTCGTAGTAACGGCAGCCGACCCGCCAGGCGGTCTCCAGGGTGGCGTTGGCATCCTCGTCGGAGACGGCGCGATAGAGGTTGCCGAGCGGCGCCGTGCCGAAGCCGAGTTCCGTGAACGCGATGCCGCCATTGCCGATGCGGTCGAAATGCCGTGTCTTCATGTCCTGCCGTTTCCTCACTACGCAATTGCCATGACACTATCACGCCTGGGGGACTGCAAAAGCACTCCGAGCCATTGGACACGACTTTTCACGGTGATAGCATGAGCAAAAACAACCTGTTCGGGGAAAAACGTGGCCCAAACATTCAGGCAGGTCTCCGGTTCCAATGCTGGCAAAAACCTGTTCGGGGTTGCGCTCGACGAGCTTGGCACTGTGGTGGCTCGGATCGGCGAGAGCCGTAGCGACGCCGCCGGCCACACCAACATGGAGTAGGCGTCATGCGCTACGAGCTGATGCTGCCGCACCAGATCCGCAAGGCGATCGCCGAAAACTGGCCGGTCGTGCTCCCGCTCGGCGTGCTCGAATACCACGGTGAGCACATGGCCGTCGGCATGGATACGCTGGCAGTCGTCAAGATGCTGGAGCTGTTCGAAAAAGAAGCCGACATCGTCATCCTGCCGCCGTTCTACTATGGCGCGGCGAGCTACGCGGTGGCGCCGCCGGAGGGCAATGGCTCGGTTCAGGTCGGCGGCAATGCATTGGCGCGGTTCGCGGATGAACTGTTCTACAGCTTATTGCGCATCGGTTTTCGCAACATCCACGCCATCATCCACCACCAGACCGAGAATTTTGCCGCCGGCATGCCGACCGATCTCGCCTTCAAGACCGCTGGCCGCCAGGCGATCTTCCGTTTTCTGGAGAAGGAGCGTGGCGAGGGCTGGTGGGGCTCCGAGGCGATGGCCGGCTATTATGCCGAACACGCTGAGGGCGGTAATTTCTTCAACTGGGTGCAGGTGCATCCGCTGATGCCCGCGGCGATGAACGGCCAATATCCGTTCGATCATGCCGGCATCGGCGAGACGTCGCTGATGCTGGCGCTATGCCCGGAAGCGGTGGACGCCGGCCGCTTCGCCGACAATACGGCATGGTACACGGCGAGCGCGCCGGAAGCCTCGGCGGAGTTAGGCCAGAGAGGTAGAGATATGATCTTGGAGAATTTGCGAAAAGTCTTGAAGCGATAAAAATGGCAGGGCAGATCCCTGAGTGCAACCAAATTCTCCTGGGAGAACTCGATGGCAAAGATTCCCGATGGCAATGGCCCGCGACGCGCCCGTCGACAGATTCCCCCACAATCCCGCCTAAAACTATTTCGCCCAATCAGTTGGCGCGGTGGGGTTATAGCTTCTTCCACCGATGAATACGTTAGTCATTTGCTGATCGAACTTGGTCGGCTTGGAATGGAAATCCGCGATATTGAGGATCATGCCAGGCCGCCAAACACTAGAACTGTCCTCTCTGACCTCCTCCAGTGGTTAAGTGATCGGCCCGGGAAGGCATACGCCGAGCTTATCAGTTGGCAGACGCTCGATTTCCCCCAAATGCGTTCGCGCTTGGAAGAAGACCGTTACGCCAAGCCACGCATCGAGTTGTCAGCCGAGATTACCAAGATGAATAATCTGTCCGTGCGCTGGCATCCTGCTGGCTGGCGGGATTCTGAATTCGATTGGCGCCGCCCAGACCATCACTACTCTAATCTCATTACGCATCGAAAGTGGCAGCAACCACCGGATTTTCATTGGTTTGTGGGCGACGAGCAGCCCACGTTTGATAGCCGTCCTTCGAACGAGCTTATGTATGTCCGTGGAGTGGGAAACTTGCGCCCGGCACCCCGTGAGGAATACGGACCATATGCTTCATACAACCGTGATATTGTCGACTCAATCCTCATATGCGCCGTCCGCAGCGCTTACGAGACCTTGCTCAGTCAACTCGAGTATAGCTTCGACGTTACTCTCATTCACGCTTTCGATTTTGTCACACGAGATGAGGAGGACGAGAATGATCCCTGGTCGGCAAGATATCCAATTCGCCGCGTTATTTCATGGACTATAGAGGATGCGGTCGATCTATATGCGCGGCGCGATCAAGAAGCTTCTCTAGCGAAAGAGCATGCCGATCGTGCCAAACTGGAGAATGTTGCCACCGCTTACGGTTTCACTCTTGAAACATTTGTTGGCGCGCTTCTTCGAGCTTCGTCAGTCAAGCGTACTGGACCGGCTCCGTCTGGAGAACATCTTAACCGCAATGCCGCCAAAGAACTGCGCAATGCTGGATTTAAGATTCACGCTGGCGAGGTCCGCGATATTCGGGAACTGATCGAGCGTTTTAGGTTAGAGGTTTTACCAGAATCCTTAAGACCTGAGGTCTCTGAGGCCCCGATACCACCGAATAACATAGTGAGATTCCCTCAAGACAGCGAATGACTGTAGTGCCGTACTCAATATTGTTTAGTCCACTGTTCACTCCTACTTCACCGCGCCCGCGGTCATGCCCATGATCAGATAGCGCTCCAGCGCGATGCCGATGACGGCAAGCGGCGTGATTGCGGCGGTGGCCAGCGCCGCCATCGACCACCAGTTGATGCCTTGCGAGCCGGTCTGGCTGGCCACCATGACGGGAATGGTCTTGGCGTCGGTCGAGGTCAGAAGTGCCGCGAAGAAATACTCGTTCCAGCACAGCACCATCGCCAGGATGAAGGCGGCGACCATGCCCGGCAGCGCGATCGGCATGACAATGCGGAAGAAGGCGCCCCAGATCGACAGGCCGTCGACGAGGGCTGCTTCCTCCAGTTCGACTGGGATCGAATTGAACTGGTCGCGCATGATCCAGATGACGATCGGCAGCACCATCAGCGTGTAGAGCAGGATCAGCCCGATGCGCGTGTCGAGCATGCCAACTTCCCGATACAGCACGAGAAAGGGCAAGGCGAGCACGACCGGCGGCAGGATCAGCTGCGACAGGAAGAAGAAGGAGATATCCTCATTCTTGAACCAGGCGAAATGATAGCGGTAGCGGGTGAGGCCGTAGGCGGCGAGACTGCCGATGACAATGGCCAGGCTCGACGCGCCGACCGAGGTGATGACGGAGTTCATGAAGCGCTTGATGAATTCGTCGCGCACCGTCGAGGTCCGGAAGATCGAATCCGGCGACAGGCCGAGCGAGCGCCAGCCCTTCCAGTCCGGCCGGAAGTCGACGAACGGGATGAGATGGCCCTGGGTGACGTCGACCGCGGTTTTGAACGAGGTGGTTATCGTCCAGTAGATCGGGAACAGGCAGATGAAGGCCCAGAACACCAGCGCGCCATAGATGAAGACGCGGTTGGCGAAAAAGCTCGCCGGCGAGCGGATTTCGGAAGCGGCATAGTCGGTCGTCTGAACGCTCATGTTGCCGCTCCCTATCAATTGACGTTGCGCACGAAGCGGTTGGCGAATTTCAACAGCCACGTCACGAACACGATGATGATGATGAGGTAGGCCATTGCCAGCATGGTGCCGTAGCCGACATTCGAGCGGTCGCGATACTCGCGATAGATGAAGCTCGACACGGAATCGGTCGCGCCGCCCGGGCCGCCCGAGGTGACGGTGATGATGATGTCGGCAAGCTTCAGCTTGAAGATGATGCGCAGGATGATCGCCGTCACCGATACCGGCAGCATCAGCGGGAACGTGACCTGCCAGAAGGTCTGCCAGGCATTGGCGCCGTCCACCCTGGCCGCCTCTAGCACCTCGCGTGACATTGCCTGAAGGCCGGCGAGCAGCATGATCATCATGAACGGGATGAACGTCCAGGCATCCAGCACCATGATCGAGATGCGGGCGGTGATCGGGTTGGAGAAGAAGGCGGGATTTTCCCAGCCGAGCTGGCGCGCCAGCGTTGCGGCCGGTCCAAACCGGTATTCCATCAGCGACTTGCCGATCATCCACGACACCGCGACCGGCGACAGCATCAACGGCATGAGGAAGACGACACGGAAGAATTTGCGCGCCCTGATCTGTGCGTTGAGCAACAGGGCGAGGCCGAAGGCGATGACATATTCGACCAGCACCGCAAGCACATAGAGCACCATGTTGAACAGCGCGTTGCGGTAGTAGGGGTCGGCCAGCATCTGCCAGAAATTGTCGAGCCCGTTGAACTTCCGGCCGGAGAAGGAACTGAGGTTCCAGTCGGTGAGCGCGATGTAGAAGCCGAACAGCGTCGGGAAGATCACCATCGCGATGGTGAACAGTAGCGCCGGCAGCAGGAATAGCGCGCGCTGGCCGTCTTCGCCGCGCGTCAGCACCTGGCCGATGCCGAGTGCTATACCCCACAGCACATAGCCATAAACGACCGGCCGCCAGGTCTCGAAGCCGATCGTGTTGACCTCTGTCTTGAAGAGGATCTGAACTGCGATCACCGCCAGAAGGCCGAGCGTCGCAGCGGCCATCAAGGTCCGGCCGAGCCGCTTGCGGCCCGGCGATATCAGATCGGATGGAGCGGCGTTTGCCGGCCACGCATTCGTGGGCAAGGTCTGGTCAGCCACGCGTCTCGTCCGTTCACCGAAGGCTTTTATGACCGGCTGGCCGGTCTAGGTGGGGTGCCGGCGGGGACCGAGGCCGGGCCCCACGTGCCCCCACACAAAACCCACACAGACCCCCCGCGCGTGTTGTGCCGGGGGG
>NZ_JAMYLP010000049.1:0-40453 GCF_040318085.1 Mesorhizobium sp. M1322 | reverse complement strand
CTCGACAACCAGAGAGAAGACGGACAAAACCCGTTTTACGGGGCATGCACATGTGGCATTTCGATTCACTCAAAACTTTCCCCGGACAGCCCTGCCGTAAACGGGGAGAAATGCCCGGCAGGGCAATGAGGGGCGGCGCCAGCGCTCGGCCTTAGATCCCAAACATCGGATCATGTCTGATCCCCGGCCTTTCCCGGACCTCATTCTTCGGCTGCGAGTCCCGCCCGTCGTTCCTGCAGGAACCGGCGCACGGCGGGGTCGCGTTCGAGGCCGATCGCCCGGTCATAGGCCTCAGTCGCTTCCCGAGTTTTGCCGAGCCTGGCCAGGAGGCCGGCGCGGGCGGCCCAATAAGGCTGATAATCATGCAGCCGCTTGTCGTCGCCAAGTTCATCAAGAGCGCTCAATCCCGCTGCTGCGCCGTCGGCCTCGGCAATGGCCACCGCACGGTTGATCGACACCACCGGCGAGCCGGCAATCACCGAGAGCGCGTCGTAAAGATGTCGGATCGCGACCCAGTCGGTCCGGCCGGTCAGCCGCCGCGTCGTATGGGCGGATTGCACGGCTGCCTCGAGTTGGTAGCGGCCGACGACGCCGCTGGTCGCGGCGCGCCTCAGCAGTGTCTCTGCTTCGTCGATCAAGGCGCCGTCCCACAGCGCGAGCTCCTGCTCGGCCAATGGCACATAGTCTCCGGCGGCGTTGCGTCGCGCCGCACGCCGCGCCTCGGCAAACAGCATCAGCGCCAGCAGGCCGAGCGCTTCCGGCTCATCCGGCATCAGCGACGCCACCAGCCGGCCGAGCCAGATGCCTTCGGTCGCGAGATTGCGGCGCCGGGTCTCGGTGCCGGCCGGGTCGGACCAGCCTTCGGCGAACGCGGCGTAGATCGCTTCCAGCACCGCATCCAGCCGCTCGCCAAGCTCTGCCCGCTCCGGCACCCGGAACGGAACGCCGGTCTCGCGGATGCGACTTTTGGCGCGCACTAGGCGCTGGCCCATCGTTGCCGGCGATACCAGGAAAGCCGAGGCGATCGTTGCCGCGTCGAAGCCCAGAATCGCCTGCAGGATCAGCGGCGCGCGCACGCCGGCCTCGATCGCTGGATGGGCACAGGCAAACATCAGCCGCAGCCGCTCGTCGGGCAGGTCTTCATCGACCATGCGGGCCTCGATCTCCTCGGCGATCAGCCTGAGATGGTCGCGGCCCGCTTCGCCGGTCAGCCGCCGTCTGACGGCGTCGACGCGGCGCCGGCGCGCCACCGCCAGCAGCCAGGCTTCCGGCTTCTGCGGCACGCCTGTTTGCGGCCAGCGCTCCAGCGCCGCCGCAAAGGCGTCGGCCAGCGCGTCCTCGGCGCCGGTCACGTCACGCATGCGCGCGGCGAGATAGGCGATCAGCTTCCCGTAGCTTTGCCGGGCGGCCGCTTCCGCCGCCGCCCGCGCGATCTCCGGGCGTCTGTCCATCACATGGTCATTTCTCAGATAAGTACTCCGTCATTTCCCAGATCGGTCGCACCTCGACCGTGCCGGTGCTGGCTGCCGGACAGCGCGCAGCCCATTCGATGGCCGTGTCGATGTCCGTCGCTTCGATCATGTAGAAGCCGGCAAGTTGCTCCTTGGTATCGGCATACGGGCCGTCGAGCACGTTGGTCTTGCCGTTGGCCATCCGCACAGAGGTCGCGGCCTGGGTCGGCTTCAGCCGGTCGCCGGCCAGCCAGGCGCCGGATTTCTTCAACGCCTCTGTATAGGCGCCATAGGCTGCGCTGATCTCGAAGGTCCTATCGGTCGGCGCATTCGCCATTGCGGCTTCGTCATTGTAGATCAAAAGCATGTATCGCATGGTCTTCTCCCGTTTTTCGAAGGCCGCATCGTTGCCGGCCGCACCAATGTCGCGCAGCCTGGCGCGATTTCGACAGACGCTGCAAAAATCTTTCGGCTCGGATGGCATCTCGCGCAAGCGGACACTCAATCGTTCGTCTAATCAGTGCAATACCGGGTTGGCATTTCCCGCCCGCTGTCTAAACTCGCGTCGGTTCGTGCTGGAGAGGGTGGTACGGCTGATATTTCAGGGAGGAAATCATATGCTCAATTTCAGGACGAAGTTTGTTGCCGCCGGCGCGCTGGCGCTGTCGCTAGGTCTTGGCGCGGCGTCGGCCAAGGCACAGGAATTCATCAACGTGCTGACCGGCGGCACTTCGGGCGTCTATTATCCGCTCGGCGTCGCGCTGTCGGAAATCTACGGCAAGGGCATCGAAGGCGCCCGCACCCAGGTGCAGGCGACGAAAGCTTCGGTCGAGAACCTCAACCTGTTGCAGCAGGGCAAAGGTGAGATCGCCTTCGCGCTCGGCGATGCCGTCAAACTGGCCGCCGAGGGCAACACCGAAGCCGGCTTCCCGGGCAAGCTCGATAAGCTGCGCGGCATCGCCGCCATCTACCCCAACTACATCCAGATCGTTGCCAGCAAGGAGTCCGGCATCAAGACGCTCGCCGACCTCAAGGGCAAGAGCCTGTCGGTCGGCGCACCGGCCTCCGGCACCGAGCTCAACGCCCGCGCCATCTTCGCCGCCGCCGGGCTGAAATACGAGGATCTTGGACAGGTCGAGTATCTGCCCTTCGCCGAATCGGTCGAGCTGATCAAGAACCGCCAGCTCGACGCCACGCTGCAATCGGCCGGGCTCGGCGTTGCCTCGATCCGCGATCTCGCCACGTCGGTGCCGATCAACGTCGTCGCCGTGCCGGCGGAGGACGTCGCCAAGATCGGCTCGCCCTATCTTTCGGTGGCCATTCCCAAGGGCACCTATGAGGGCCAGACCGAGGATGTCGCGACCGCCGCCGTTGGCAATTTCCTCATCACCCATGCCGACGTCTCCGACGAGACCGCCTATCAAATGACCAAGCTGCTGTTCGAAAATCTCGACCAACTCGCTGCTGCTCACGCCGCCGCCAAGGCGATCGACATGGCCAAGGCGCTCGACGGCATGCCGGTGCCGCTGCATCCCGGCGCCGAGCGGTATTACAAGGAGAAGGGGTTGGTGAAGTAGGGCGCTCCCTCCCCCTCGAGGGGAGGGTGCCGAGCGAAGCGAGGCGGGTGGGGTCGGTTCAGGCCGCGCACTGCCGCAACGACCCCACCCGTCCATCCGCCTTCGGCGGCTGTCCACCCTCCCCTCAAGGGGGAGGGGCGCCCGCCAGGAACCCGCCAATGACCGAAACCCCGACCGTTCTTTCCCCCACAGCCGAAGCCCCGGTCGAGGGCCTGCCGCCGGGTTTCGGCGAAGGCATCGCCGGCAAGGCCGCCTTTCTCATCGCCATCGCCTTCTCCGTCTTCCAAATCTACATCGCCGCCTATGGCAGCCTGCCGAGCCAGGTGGTGCGCGCCATGCATGTCGGCTTCTTGCTGCTGCTCGGCTTTGGCCTGATCGCCAATCTGCGCGCTACAAGCACACCGGCGAAAGCAGCGTTCTGGGTGCTCGGCGTGCTCGGCTTTGCCACCGGCCTTTACAATTGGGTGTTCTATACCGACCTCATCCGGCGTTCCGGCTTCCTCACCCCGCCGGACCTGATCGTCGGCACGGTGCTGGTCGTTCTGGTCTTCGAGGCCGCGCGGCGGCTGATGGGGCTGCCGCTTGCCCTGATCGCTTTGATCTTTCTCGCCTACGCTTTCTTCGGCAATCATCTGCCGCCGCCCTTCATCCATCGCGGCTATGATTTCGCTCAGCTCGTCGACACCTTCGCCTTTGGCACCGAAGGCATATACGGCACGCCGGTCTACGTCTCGGCCGCCTATATCTTCATCTTCGTCGTCTTCGCCGCCTTTCTCGAACGCGCCGGCATGATCGCGCTGTTCAACGATTTCGCCCTTGGCTTGGTCGGCACATGGCGCGGCGGCCCGGCCCAAGTCTGCGTCCTGTCCTCGGCGCTGATGGGCACGATTTCCGGCTCCGGCGTCGCCAATGTGGTGGCCAGCGGCCAGTTCACCATCCCGCTGATGAAGCGCTTCGGCTTCCGGTCCGCTTTCGCCGGCGCCGTCGAGGCGACCTCGTCGATGGGTGGCCAGATCATGCCGCCGGTGATGGGCGCGGTCGCCTTCATCATGGCCGAGACGCTGAACATTCCCTATGCCGAGGTGGTCAAGGCGGCGATCATCCCGGCGCTGCTCTATTTCGGCGCCTGCTTCTGGCAGGTCTACCTGGAAGCCGGCAAGGCCGGCCTGCAGGGCATGGCCAAGGCCGACCTGCCCAATCCGTGGGACGCGGTGAGAAGACATTGGCCGCTGGTGCTGCCGCTGGCCGCGCTTATCTATCTGCTGTTTGCCGGCTATACGCCGATCTTCGCCGGCACCATGGGTCTGGCGCTGACCATCGTGCTCATCCTCGGCACGCCGCTGGCGGCGCTGATCGGGCCGCTCGCCTTTCGCGTCGTCTTCTGGCTGGCGCTCGGGCTTGCCGCCGCCTCTTTCATGAGGTTCGGCGTCAATATCCTCAGTTTTGTGATCGCAGCGCTAATTGTCGCCTGCGTCACCTTCAGGGGCGGGCGCGAGACACTGCAGATATGCATAGATTCGCTGGCCGAGGGGGCAAAGAATGCGCTGCCGGTCGGCATCGCCTGTGCCATCGTCGGCGTTGTGATCGGCACTTTGACGCTCACCGGCATCGCCTCGACCTTCATCGGCTGGATCATCTCCATTGGCGAGAACAATCTGTTCCTATCGCTGGTACTGACCATGCTGACCTGCTTGGTGCTCGGCATGGGCATACCGACGATCCCCAATTACATCATCACCTCGTCGCTGGCCGGGCCGGCACTGCTGTCACTCGGCGTGCCGCTAATGGTCAGTCATATGTTCGTTTTCTATTTCGGCATCATGGCCGACCTCACACCGCCGGTGGCGCTGGCCGCCTTCGCCGCCGCGCCGATGGCCAAGGAGAGCGGCCTCAAGATCGGCATCCAGGCCACCAAGCTTGCCGTCGCCGGCTTCGTCGTGCCGTTCATGGCGGTCTACACCCCGGCGCTGATGCTGCAGGACCCCGGCCCGATCGCCGCCCAGTTCGGCTATCCCGTCGAGGTCGCCTATATCGTCGCCAAGGCCTGCATGGGTATTGCCCTGTGGGGCGCAGCCGCCGTCGGGTTCCTCGCCCGGCGCATGGTCTGGTGGGAACGGCTCGTCGCCTTCGCCGCCGGCGTGCTGCTGGTTGCCGCGCTGCCTGTCACCGACGAAGCCGGCTGGGCGCTCTCTTTCGTCTGGATCGGCTGGCACTGCTGGCGCGCGCGGCAGGCGTCCGGCGCCGCATGAGCCTCTGTATCCTGGCTGCCGGCAAGACGGTGACGCTCACTGTTGCCGCCTTCACGCTTTCCTGGACGCATTCGGTGGAAAAAACGCATTGGCAGGAAGACTGGAAGGTGATGCCTTCCGGCGTGCAGATCGCCGAGGCGCGGATCAAAGGCTCGGGCGCCGGCATGGAACCGCCGGAAGGCTCGGTGCTGCGGAACGGTTGGTGGGTCTATAAACCCAAGATGGCGCCGCAGCGAAGCCTTGCGCTCGCGGCCTCCGGCGCGACGGGTGAAGGCTGGACGCTGTGCACGGGTCAGGGCTGCCGCGAACTCGCCAATACGGCAGGCGACACGATCTTGCTGGAGCCGTGCGAAGGTTCGAGCCAGCCGCGGTAGCGGATGATTCCGGCAAAGGGGGGTGCCGATCCGCCGGCGGTATCGGGCAGGATAGAGGCCTTGCAGTGGCCGGCCTAGCCAATCAGCCGCCCTTTCAACTCGGCG
Source organism: Mesorhizobium sp. M1322 (assembly GCF_040318085.1). Lineage (NCBI taxonomy): Bacteria > Pseudomonadati > Pseudomonadota > Alphaproteobacteria > Hyphomicrobiales > Phyllobacteriaceae > Mesorhizobium > Mesorhizobium sp. M1322. The sequence goes on along the minus strand of NZ_JAMYLP010000049.1, from coordinate 34,697 downwards.
GATGGAATCTCGCAGCTCTCTTTCCTGCCGAACAGCGCGTAACGGTTCTTCGCAACGCGATCGTAGAGCCAGTCGCGGAGTGGGCGCGGCAGCAGGAGTAAAGACCTCGCCGCCCGCCACGGCCAGCCGAGTTCGGCCATGGCGGCAACGAGACTGTCGAGCCGGGTAAACGCCTCGCCGTCGATGAGGGCCAGATTGGTTTCGTAGCTGTCGGTACGCAGCCTGTATTTTCGAAACAGCGCTTCACCGAGCGGTGACTGCGCCGTGGCGAAGCGGAAGCGGCTTTTGCGGTCGAGCCTGACCACCATGCGCACGAAGCCAGAACACAGCACGCAGACGCCATCGAACACGATCAACGGCTGGCTTGCATCGAAGGCTGGCTTTTCAGGAGGATGGTCTGGCTGGGTGGTCACGCGAGTCCCGGCTGCTTGGTGTCAAACGACACTAAGCTTGCCAGGGGCGAGATCAAAGCCCCAGAATCTCAAAGCCTTGAATCTCAGAACCTTGGCGATGTCGCCGCCGCCTGTCGGCGAACGCAGGACGTTCCGCGCGATAGGTCGTCGCACGGTGATCGGCGGCCGGCCTGCAGATCCGGCTGTCGTGACGGCTTGCCATGGTCGTCATCAGTGCGCGCTGATGCCGAGCGTGTGGCCGCGGCGTGCGCAAGCGGGGCCTGGGCCGCGCATGTAATAGCGCTCCGGCCGGTAGGTCGGCGCGACGAATTCGCGGATGGCGGCAGCGTAGCCGATGAGGTGCGTCAAGAAGTTCATTTTCCCTGTCCCTGTCCCTATTTCGGATGTCCCTTCCGAATTGCTGGGATCATAGCGTCGAGGCGTGAATAGTCGGTGAACACGATGTTAATCTTTGGTCAAAAAGGCCTTGGTTCGTGGCTGGAATGCGGCTGATTCGGGGTCTTTCCATGCAGTTCGTCGGCATTCCGGCTAGTGTGACTTTTGCATCACATATGTTTCGTTTGGATGTCGCTCTGACGCGCTTGTGTTTCAACTTTGGCCGGCGCCGCGAAATTTCCGTGCTTGCCCAAATTTCCCTGCTTGCTCGGAAAAGCCAGGAACCCGCCCGATCGCCGCACGTTGACGCTAAGAGCCGGGACCCACCCGGCCCCAGCAGGCAGCGGCTTCCGTGCGGAACCGCCGTCGGGACTCCAACACAGCAAGAACAATGGAAAGGCAAAAGCCATGGGTTTCTTTTCGAAAGACATCAAGACGCTGGATGACCTCTTCGTCCACACGCTGCGCGACATCTATTACGCCGAAAAACAGATCGAGAAGTCGTTGCCGAAGATGATCGACAAGGCGACCGATCCGCAGCTGAAAGCCGGCCTGGAGAAGCACCTCGGCCAGACCAAAGGCCATATCGAGCGGGTCGAGAAGGTGTTCGAGCTGCATGGCGTGAAAGCCAAGACGGTCAACTGCCCGGCCATCGACGGCATTCTTGAGGAAGCCGATGAAGTCAGCGGCGACATCGACGACAAGGACGTTCTCGACGCCGCCCTGATCGCCTCCGCGCAGGCAGTCGAGCACTATGAGATAACCCGTTATGGCACGTTGATCGCTTGGGCCAAGCAGCTTGGCCGCACCGACTGCGCCAATGTCCTGGCCAACAACATCAAGGAAGAGCAGGCGACCGACCGCAAGCTTACCGAGATTGCGGAAGCCAAGGTCAACCTTCAGGCCGCCGAGTAGACTGTCGATCGAGGCAGGGCCGGACAACCCGGCTTTGCCTCACTTTCCGTACCTGAACGTCGACCGTATGATGCGCCACGCTCGTTCGAGGGATTGCGCGAGGACAAACCGGCGGAGGAAGTCGTGCAGGAAAAGCCGAAAGCACCCGCAGGCAAGGCCGACACCAAGGCAAAGCCTGCCGGCGACAAGGGGATACTCACCTCTGTGAAATCCGCGCGGGCGGCGAACACCGTCGTAAAGCTTTCTCATCCCGACAAGCTTCTGTGGCCGCAGGAGAAGATCTCGAAGCAGGGCCTGCTCGATCATTACGCTTTGGTCTGGCCGCGCATGCAACAATTCGTCGTCAACCGGCCGCTCAGCCTGGTCCGCGCGCCGGACGGCGTCGAGGGCCAACGCTTTTTCCAGAAGCACGCGTCGGCCGGCATGCATGACAAGATCGCCAGGATGAAGGATCCGACGGACGGCGAGGAGATTCTGTTCATCCGCGATTTCGACGGTGTCGCTGCCTTGGTCCAGCTCGGTGTGGTCGAGATCCATATCTGGGGCTGCACCATCGACGAACTGGACAAGCCGGACCAGATCATCTTCGATCTCGATCCCGACGAAGGCGTCGACGTGAAAGCGGTGCGCGCGGCGGCGCTTGAAATTCACGGCCAGCTCGATGAGCTGTCGTTGCCGAATTTCGTCAAGACGTCGGGCGGCAAGGGCTACCATGTCGTCGTGCCGCTGAAACCTTCAGCGGATTGGGATGAGGTGAAAGACTTTGCCCATGATTTCGCCCGCGCCCTCGAGCAGGCGGCACCCGAGCGCTACACGGCGACGCTGTCGAAGAAGGCGCGCACCGGCAAGGTCTTCGTCGACTATCTGCGCAACGGCCGCGGCTCGACCACGGTGGCGCCCTATTCGTCGCGGGCCAAGAAGGGTGCTACCGTATCGATGCCGGCGATCTGGGCGGAGATCGAGGCGGGGTTGGTGCCGAACGCATTTCCGATCGGCGACAAGACGACGCTGAAGCAGTTGGCGAAAGCCGATCCGTGGGCGGATTTTTTCAAGCAGGGCAAGCCGCTCAAGCGCGGCTGACAATCATGCGAGAAACACCCTCTCGAAAGCCTGCTTGCCCGACGGCGAAAAGACGACCGCACGGCTGTCCTTTTCGCGCCGCGCCCATTTCTCCAGAAGGATCTTGTCGAGAATGGCAGCGCCCAGCGTGCCGGCCAGATGCGAGCGCCGCACGCTCCAGTCGAGGCAGGCTCGGCACAGCGGTCGTCGCGCCTTGCTCTCGACATCAATGCCGATCGCGGCGAAATGCGAGACGGCCGACGGCCCAAGCCTGATCTCCTTGTCGTCGCAGATGAGGACTTGTCGAGCGACAAGACGATCCAGCATCGCCACGGCCTGCTCGCCGGCGAGGTGGTCGTAGCAGACCCGCGCCACGCGCATTGCCGCATCACGCGGACCCGGCCGCACCCGCTGCGGCCCAACCGCAGCAGCGACGCCGGTGATAGCCTCGATCATGCCTGCCACCTGCGGCCCGGCGAGCCCGTAGTAGCGATGCCGCCCCTGGCTTGCCAGCGTCAGCAGCCCGCCTTCCATCAGTTTCGACAGATGCGAGCTGGCAGTCGGCAGCGAAACGCCGGCTTCGAGCGCCAGTTCGCTCGCTGTCAGTGCCGTACCGCCCATCAGCGCCGTCAGCATGTTTGCCCGCGCCGGATCGCCGACCAGGCTGGCGATGCGGGCTATGTCAGGTCCTTCACGCATAGTTCGTCCATCATCGAAGCATCCTTGTCAGATAATCACTATTCTCGGTTCAGATCAAGGAGACGACGATGACCGCAAGAGCCGCCCCCAGCGCCGTATCCGCTAGCCGCTTCGGCCGTCGGCCGTTCCCGTTCATCATCTTGCGCCGGGTGCTTCTGCGGCTCCTGGCGCGGTGGTACGACCGCCATCTGCAGCGCCTCGACCTCGCCGAGATTGACGAGCACCTTTTGCGCGATCTTGGCCTGACGTCAGACGACGTTCGCCGCGAATGCGCAAAGTCCTTCTGGCAAGCGTGATCAGCGTGGAAATTGCCTAGCACATCGTTCCACAGAATATTTCGACCCCGCTCGAACTGTCGGCGCAACGAATTCAGCAAGGAGACAAAAGATGACCATCACCTGCTTCATCCGCTACGAGATCGACCCGTTCGGCAAGGCGGCATTCGAGGAGTATGCCCGCAACTGGGGTCAGGCGATCCCGCGCTGCGGCGCCGATCTGATCGGCTATTTCGCGCCGCATGAGGGCTCGGCCACCACCGCCTACGCCGCCTACAACATCGACAGCCTTGCCGCTTACGAGGCCTACCGTGTCAGGCTCGCGGCCGATCCGGCCGGCAGGGCGAATTACGAATTCGCCCGGCGTGAGAAATTCATCCTGAAGGAGGATCGCACGTTCCTGAAGCTCGCTTCCGGGCCGCACGCCTCTCTGGTGAAGCTATGATCGCCGTCATCTTCGAGGTCGAGCCGGCAGCGGGCAAGCGCGACGCCTATCTCGGCCTCGCAGCCAACCTGCGCCCGCTGCTCGACGGCATCGACGGGTTTCTCACCATCGAGCGCTTTCAGAGCCTCACCGACCCGAACCGCATCCTGTCGCTGTCGTTCTGGCGCGACGAGGAGGCGGCGAAGGCCTGGCGCAACACGGAGGAACATAGGCAGGCGCAGAAGGCCGGCCGCGGCGGCATCTTTGCCGGCTATCGTCTGCGCATCGCCCATGTCGTGCGCGACTATGGCCTGACCGAACGTGCCGAGGCGCCTGAGGACAGCCGGGCGCTGCATGGGTAGGGATTGCTAAGCATTCCCGATCAGCACGCCCGCCGCGAACACCAGCCCGCCGCCCAGCACAACCTGGAAGGCGGCGCGCCAGAACGGCGTCTGCATATAACGGTTCTGTACAAAGGCGATCGCCCACAGTTCGAAGAACACCACCACGACCGCGAGAATTGTCGCGGTCCAGAAATACGGAATGAGGTAAGGCAAGGCGTGACCGAGACCACCCAGCGCCGTCATGACGCCTGTGGTGATGCCGCGTTTCACCGGCGAACCGCGGCCCGACAGTTTGCCATCGTCGGAAGCCACCTCGGTGAAACCCATCGAGATGCCGGCGCCGATCGAGGCGGCAAGCCCGACCAGGAAGGTCTGGAACGTGTCGTGCGTGGCAAAGGCCGCGGCAAAGATCGGCGCCAGCGTCGACACCGATCCATCCATCAGCCCGGCCAGTCCCGGCTGCACATAGGTCAGGATGAACTGGCGCTGCTCGGCCGCTGCCTCCTCGTCCTTCACCGCGCCCGGCACATGCTTTTGCTCCAGCCGCTGTGCCAGCGTCTCGTGACCCTGTTCGGCCACCGCCAGATCGTCGAGCAGCTTTCGCGTCGAGGCATCGCTGGTGCGTTTCGCCGCCTCGACGTAGAACAGGTACGCCTGACGCTCCATCGACTCGGCTTGGCTGCGCACATGTTCGATGCCGAGCGGCCTGACCAGCCAGTCGGGCTTGCGCTCGTAATAGCCCTTCACATGCTCGCGCCGGATCAGCGGAATGCGCTCGCCGAAACGCTCGCGGTGAAGTTCGATCAGCGAGTCGCGATGGCCGTCCTCCTCCTCGGCCATTTCCTCGAACACTTTGGCCGAATGCGGAAAGCTATCCGCCAAACCGTCGGCATAGGCACGGTAGATACGCCCGTCGTCTTCCTCGGAAGAGATGGCTAGCGCCAGGATCTCTTGCTCCGAGAGCGACTCGAAAGGACGGCGGTCAAAACCGAAAACACGGGAAAGCATGAGAAATTCACCCTAGTTTAGAACGATTCTAAACTAGGGTTTGGCGCGCCTTTGGTCAATCACGCCCGTTGGCCGGGCGTTCAAAATTAGGAACTCTGGGAATCCTTCTCTGCCCCTTAATTATTGGCGAATGTTCACCTATATAGCTGAACCTAAGCCAAGAGAAAGGAATCCGTAGATGCCGGCAAAACAGCCCGCCCATGCTTTCGACCCGAAGCCCGTTCTCGACCTGATCGCCGGTATCGAGGCCGACCTGCAGCGCCTCAAAGGCCTGGTCGAGCAGCAGGTCGAAAAATTCGATCCGGCCAATCCGCACAATAAGGCCCCTGACGGGAAGCTGACGGAGGAGGGCGTCGAGTGCTGCTACCGCCTGTTCGACGAGGGCAAATCGCGCTATTCGGTTGCCCAGCAGATGAAGATTTCCTTCGCCGCCGCCACCCATCGCTTCAACAACTGGCGCAAGATGGGCGGCGCTAAACGGCAACGAACGCTTTTGGGGTGACCGGTCGGCGAAGCCGATCAATCGACAATGATTTATCGATTGAAGCGACGAACGCCCGGAGCCATAGCGGAGGGCCGGGAAGGCGGTAGGTGACAGGCACACAGCCCTCTTCCTACTAGCGGGAATTTGTAACGGTCACATTTTTTCATTGGTGCGCCGCCTCCCTTTCCGGGCATCATGAGAGGTAACATGTCTTTCCACGGGACCACTTCATGATCGCACCGACGCCTCCCGCCATCGCCGATATCCACGCCGCAGCAGCGCGATTGTCCGGCCTGATCGTCGAAACGCCGCTGATCGAATCGCCGGAGCTGAACAAGCGCTTCGGCGCCAGGATACTGTTCAAGCCGGAGACGTTGCAGCGCACCGGCTCGTTCAAGTTCCGTGGCGCCTACAATAAACTGTCTTCGCTGAGCGACGAGGAGCGCAGCCGTGGCGTCGTCGCCTTCTCGTCGGGCAACCATGCGCAAGGCGTCGCCGCCTCGGCGGCGATGTTCGGGGTCAAGGCGGTCATAGCCATGCCCACTGACGCGCCGGCAATGAAGGTCGGCAATGTCAGGAAAATGGGCGCGGAAGTGGTTCCGTTCGACCGTTTCCGCGATGACCGAATGACGGTGGTTCGCCCGTACATCGAACGGGGCATGGTCCTGGTCCCGCCTTTCGACGATCCGGCCATCATCGCCGGCCAGGGCACGATCGGCCTCGAACTGATGGCGCAGGCGAAAGCGCTCGGCGTGAGCCTCGACGCGGTCGTCATTCCCTGCGGCGGCGGCGGCTTGAGCAGCGGCATCTCCATCGCGGTCAAGGATGCATCACCTGATACGGCCGTCTGGGCGGTGGAACCCGAGCATTTCGACGACACCTGTCGCTCCTTGGCCAGAGGTGCGCGGGTTTCGATCGAACCCGGCCATATCTCGATCTGCGACGCGCTCCTCACCGCCGAGCCGGGCGCGATCACCTTCGAGATCAACCGCAAGAATCTCACCGGCGGCATTGCCGTTTCCGACAGAGCCGCGGCACAGGCAATGCGCGACGCCATGGCTCACCTCAAACTGGTGGTCGAGCCCGGCGGCTGCGTCGGGCTGGCCGCGCTGTCGTCGGGCGAGATCGAGCTATCAGGCAAATGCATTGCCGTGGTGCTGTCCGGCGGCAATGTCGATTTCAGCACCTATGCGGAGATCATGGCGGCGGCTTAGGTGGCGATCAGTTCCGGTCGCGCGCCGATACAAAGCGTCAAAGCGCCCCTTGGGCGTCCAGTCGAACCAGCACCATTCAAAGGCTGACACGGAATGAAACTGCTCTTCAGCCGCAATCCCAATCCTCGCCTCGCGGTGGCGGTGGCACGCTATCTCGACGCTAAGGTAGAGTTTGAATTCGCCTCCCCCTTCGCTCCCGGGCAGGCTGAGCGATATCGCCCGCTAAATCCAAATCTTTCACTGCCCATACTCGTAGGCTCGGGGAAAAGCCTCTGGGAGACCGACGCCATAGCCTGCCGGCTGTCACGCGACGCGCATTCGGATCTCTGGCGGACCGGCGACGACGAACCCGAGATGATCCGATGGCTCAGTTGGGGCAAAGAGAACTTCGCGAGAGCTTGCGACGTCGTGCATTTCGAACGCGGGACCAAACAGCGGTATGGGATTGGCCCGATCGATCAGCACCGGGTTGAGGAGGGATTGAGGGACTTCCGCACTGCCGCTGCAACACTTCAGGCCGCGTTTTCCGAGCGAGAATGGCTGGTCGAAAATTCCGTTTCCTATGCCGACTTTCGAATGGCGACGTTTCTGCCCTTCAACGACGTCGCCAGATTGCCGCTCGACGATTACCCTTCGGTCAGCCGCTGGTATCGTCGGCTTGAAGAAATCGACGCCTGGCGCGATCCCTTCAAAGGACTGGACGCACCTGAATTGCCACCGGTCCCGGCCAGGCCAGACCCGCATAAAATTCTCGATCCGAATGATCATGCATCCAAGTGAGCTGAGCTGCTGTTCGAGTTGGAGTTTCGCCCTCCACTCATTTCGGCCATTTGCGTAGGCTGCTTGAGCTGACTAGTCCAGCGTCCGGCGGAATCGCACCAGTGCCACGCCGGCAAACAGCGCCACGAACACCACCAGCCAACCGATTTCGGTTGCGACCGCCGGCAGGTCGGCGCCCTTCAGCATCACCGCGCGGATGATGCGCAGGAAATGCGTCAGCGGCAGGATCTCGCCGAAGATCTGCGCCCAGCCTGGCATGCCGCGATAGGGGAACATGAAGCCCGACAACAGGATCGACGGCAGGAAGAAGAAGAAGGTGAGCTGCAGTGCCTGCATCTGCGTGCGTGCCATCGTCGAGATTGTGTAACCGAGCAGCACCAGCGCCAGCACAAAGACCAGAACCGCCGCAAGCAGCAGTGACAACGACCCGGTGAACGGAACGCCAAACAAAAGCTTGGCCGCCGCCAGCACCACCACCACTTGGACGGCGCCGACCACCAGATAAGGCAGCACCTTGCCCAGCATGATCTCAAGTGGGCTGGACGGCATCGCCAGCAGGTTTTCCATCGTGCCGCGCTCGGTCTCGCGCGTTAGCGCAATCGAGGTCATCATCACCATCGTCATCTGCAGGATGACCCCGAGCAGGCCGGGCACGATGTTGTATTGCGAGATACCTTCCGGATTGTAGCGCCGGTGCACCACCACTTCGAGCTGGCCCCGGGCAGCTTCGGCGGCCGTCTCCTGAATGCCGCGTGCCCTGAGCAGCGCCTGATTGGCGACGGTGCCGAGCGTCGAGATGGCGCCGCTGGCGACGGCCGGGTCGGTCGCGTCCGCTTCGATCAGGATCTGCGGCTGGTCGCCGCGCTCGACCCGCCGGGCAAAATCGGCGGGGATGGTGACGACGAAGGCGACGTCGCCACGCGCCATCAGGAATTCCGCCTCGGCGGCACTTTGTGCGACATGGTCGAACCGGTAATAGCCGGTGGTCTGCAGTGCCGAAACCATGGCCCGCGTGTAAGGATCGCTGCTCATCGCCACCAAGGCTGCCGGCAGGCTCTTCGGGTCGTTGTTGATGGCATAGCCGAACAGCACCAGCTGCATCAGCGGCACGCCCAGCATCATGACGAAGGTGATGCGGTCACGCCGCATCTGGATGAACTCCTTGATCAGCAGCGCGCCGAGCCTGGCGAGGGAAAAGACGCTGTTTATCCCGTTTCTCATCCCATATTGTCCTTCGAGCCTGACATGAACTGGATGAACACATCCTCCAGGCTGGTCTCGCCCGGCGTCACCGTGACGCCCTTGTACTGTTTCTCGACATCGGCGAGGGCTGCCTGAAGCGCCTTCTTGTCGGAACCGACGACATGCAGCGTCGCGCCGAACGGCGCCACCTGGTCGACGCCGGCCTTGCCCTCGAGCGCGACCGCAACCCGATCGAGCTGCGGGCCCTGCACGATGAAGGTCGTCAGTCCGGCGTTCCTGACCACCTCGTCGACCGTGCCGGTGGCCAGCATCTTGCCGTAGGAAATGTAGCCGATGCGGTGGCAGCGCTCGGCCTCGTCCATGTAATGGGTGGATACCAGCACGGTCAGTCCGCCGCTGGCCAGCCGGTGGATCTCGTCCCAGAATTCACGCCTGGCTTTCGGATCGACGCCCGCCGTCGGCTCATCGAGCAACAGCAATCTGGGCTTGTGCATGATGCAGGCGGCCAGTGCCAGCCGCTGCTTCCAGCCACCGGACAGTGTACCGGCCAACTGGTCCCTGCGCGAGGTGAGGCCAAGATCCTCCAGCGTCCTGCCGACATGCTCGTCAAGCGGCTTCAGCTCATAGAGCCGCGCCACGAATTCAAGGTTCTCGGCGATGGTCAGATCCTCGTAGAACGAGAATTTCTGCGTCATGTAGCCGACTTCCCGCTTGATCCTCAGACTGTCGGTGCGGATATCGAAGCCGAGCACCGTGCCTTCGCCCTCATCCGGCGTAAGCAGGCCGCACATGATGCGGATGGTCGTCGTCTTGCCCGAACCGTTCGGGCCGAGGAAGCCGACGATCTCGCCCTCTGCCACCGTCATTGTCACATGGTCGACGACGGTCTTGTCACCAAAACGCTTGACCAGGCCATGGACATCGATGGCGTTCATTTGCCGATATCCGCCAGATCGACATCGACGATCTGCCCCGGTTGCAGCGCGCCGGCATCGCCCTCCGGCCGAGCCTCGACCAGATAGACCAGCTTCTGCCGGGTCTCGAGTGAGTAGATCACCGGTGGCGTGAACTCCGGATCCGGCGACACATAGCTGACGCGAGCCTTCACGTCCGGCCCGCAGCCGTCGCAATGGACTTTAAGCAGCGTGCCGACTTTCACCGACGAAAACGCGTTTTCCGGCACATAGACGCTGAGCTTCACCGCGCCGTCCGGCAGCATCGAAATGACAGGTGCGGTCGGGCCGGCGGTGTCGCCCGGATTGCGGATCACGTCGTTGACGCGGCCGGGCGACAGCGCCGCCAATACACGCTTCGACAGCCGCCATCGCGCTTGCTCCAGCGCCGATTGCGCCTGGCTGACCTGATTCTCGGCGGCCTTGATCGTTTCCGGCCGTGCCGGCAGGCCGCCGCCGGCGTGATTGGCTTCCGCCTGGCCGACCTGCGCGTTGGCCGTGGCCACCGGCGCCTTGAGCACCTCAATCTCTTCCGGCCGTGTGCCGACCTGCTGGTCGGCAAGTTGCGCCTGGGCCTGGGCAAGGGCCGCCTCGGCTTGCGCGACGGCTATTTTTGCGTCGGCGCTTTCCAGCGTCACCACAGGCGTACCCGGCGCGACGCGGTCGCCGCGCTTGACCGAAATCGTCTCGACCTGCGCCACCTCGATCGGCGCGAGCAGCACATAGTCGCCCTCGACATAACCGACGGCGAGTGGTGCCGCCGGTGCGCAGGCGCTGAAAAGCAGGGCGGCGAGCGGCACAGAGCAGAGGAAACTCATGACCTACGATCCTTTCGGGCGGCCAATATGGCCCCAAGATTATCCGTCACCGCCGCCGCAATCTTGGTGGCCTCGGCATCTCCGATCGCTCGCCAGCCCATGCGGCGCATCACCGCCTCGCGGCCGATGCGGAAATAGACGACCTGGCCGATCAGCGTGAACACGGTAAGTCGGGTAGCCTCGCTTTCGGCCGGCTCGCCCGTTGCCTGCTCCCAGATCAGGCAGAGCCGGCGATGCGTCGGCTCGAACACGCCGTCATAGATGCGGTCGAGTGCCGCCGTCGGATGCGAAAGTTCACGCAGGACGAACTGCACGATCTCACCGGCCTCCGGCCTAGCCACGATGAAGGCCACCATCCGCTCCAACGCGGTGAAGAGTTGTGCCCGCGCCGCTTCGGGGTCGCCCGCTTCTGAATCGCCCCCATTGGAATCGCTTGGCGCCTGCAGATTGCCGATCGCCTGGCCGGCAATGGTCTGGATGGTGTCGACGATATAATCGGCCGCGGCCGCACGAAGCCCTTCCTTGCCGCCGAAATGATAGGCGATCGAGCCGATATTGGCCTTGGCCTCAGCCGCGATCTCGCGCGTCGAGGTGCCGTCGAAACCCTGCCGTCCGAACAGCGTCAGCGCCGCACGGACAAGTGCTGCGCGCGTCATGTCGGCGGGAGATGTCTCGCGACGCGGAATTTTGGCGTTTGTTGGCTTGCTCACACCAAGTATTTAATCAATCGAATGATTAAAGTCAACCCCGCCTGTCTCGTCTTGCCATCTCCAGCCGCACGCGCTTTATTGCGAAGCCATGGTCAAGGAAATCGAGCGCAAGTTCCTGGTCTCCGGCAATGAGTGGCGGGATCTGGTCGAAGCGGATATCCGCATTCGCCAGTTCTATCTCGCCGCCGCACCCGGCCGCTCGGTGCGCGTGCGCATCAGCGACGGCGCCTCGGCAAAGCTGACGCTCAAATTCGGCAGCAAAGCCCGCGAACGTGACGAATTCGAATATCCGATCCCTCTGGCCGAGGCGGAAGAGATGCTGGCCTTCGCGATCGGACGTGTCATCGAGAAGACACGCCACCATGTTAGGCATCGCGGCCATCTCTATGAAGTCGATGTCTTCGGCGGGACGCTTAGCGGTCTGGTGGTCGCCGAGCTTGAGACGCCCGAGGACGTGCCGGACGAAATGCTGCCAGATTGGCTCGGCCGCGAAGTCACCGGCGAGGAGAGGTTCTACAACGCGTCGCTCGCCCTCGAGGGGATTCCGGAGATCGCCGCATGAGTTATCGCATCAATCCGCGCCTGCCGTTGACCGGCGAGGTTCGGCGCATCCTCGCCGAGGAGATCGGCAAGGCGCGGGTTCATCTGGACACGGCACGCGACAGGCCGGAACAGGCGCTGCACAAATGCCGCAAGCGGCTGAAGAGCGTGCGCGCCTTGCTGCGACTGGTCCGTTCCGGAGACGAAACATTTTGCGGGACCGAGAATCAGTGCTACCGACAGGTGGCTGCCCTGCTTGCCGGTCCGCGCGAGGCAACCGCGCTGGTTGAAACCATCGACCGACTGGCAGCAAGCTTTCCCGAGCAAAGCGCCGGCGGCGGTCTCGATGCCGTTCGCGACACGCTCGTGGCGCGCCAGCACGAATTGCATGGTGGAGCCGGCCTCGGCGCAGCGATAGCTGCCGCGATTTCCGCTTGCGAGGAGGGTATCAGCCGGATCGATATGCTGGCCTTGCCCGACCAGCCGGAACAGGCCGCCGATGTGCTTGCCGAAGGCGCCCGCATCACTCTGCGTCGCGCCAGAAAGGCGCTGGACAAGGCAGGCTCCCGCGGCGCGGCCGATGATTTCCATGATCTGCGTAAGGCGGCAAAGACTCACGGCATGCATCTGTCGCTGCTCGGAAGGCTGTGGCCGACGCCGATCAAGGCCCGGCGCAAGGCGGTCGACGAACTCGGCGAAAGACTGGGCGAACTGCATGATGTGTTCGTCCTGCGAACGCTTCTCGATGCCGACGATCGGCCGCTCGGCTCTCCTCAAGAAACGCGGCTCCTGAACAAGCTGTTGAAGCGCTCGGAGAAAAGCCTGAAAAAGACCTGTCTCGCCGCGGCAGCCGATCTGTTCGGCGACAGCCCCAGGCGCTCGACAAGGAAACTCGCGCGCAAAGTGCGCGACGATCTGGCCGCTCCGCCGCACGAAGACGCCAGCGCGCCGGGCGCCGCCGTCTGACGCGGTCCTTGCGTCGGTATCCGTCCCAAGATCGTTGACAAAAGAGGAGGAGGTTTAGACCTCTCCCGGGGCGGCTTTCTTCAGTTGCGCCCGCGCATCCCTGATCGAGGCGGCGTATGTCACCAGCGGCCGTTTGACGCCGTGGTTGATCAGCATGCGACGTGTCTGCGGCGAAGCGCCTGAGATGATGAAGCGCACGCCGGCGCGCCTCGCCTTGTGAGCAGCGCCCTCGATGACGTTGGCCGCGGTCGAATCGAAGAACGGCACCGCCGAGCAGTCGAGGATGAAGTTCTTGCGCTGGTCGGCGATGCGGTCCAGCACCGTGGCGACGGTCGAGGCGGCACCGAAGAAGAAGGCGCCCGAAATCCGGTAGACGACGGTGTCGGCATCGCTCGCTTCGCTGGAATCGTATGCGTTGGCGGCGTCGGTTCTGTCGGCGAGATCGTCCTGCACCAGTCTCTGGTCCGGCTCAACCGCAATGCTCTTGGCCATGCGGTCGATGAACAGGATCGAGCCCAGCGCGAAGCCGACGACGATGCCTTCGGTGAGGTCCCGGAAGATGACGATCAGGAACGTCGCCATCAGCACCAGCGCGTCGCCGCGCGAGGCACGCAGCAACGTGGCAAAGGCCTGCTTCTCGAACATGTTCCAGCACACCACCGCCAGCACGCCGGCAAGGGCTGCAAGCGGGATGTAGCTGGCCAGCGGCGCCGCGACCAGCATCAGGGCAAGCAGGAGGACCGAGTGGATCATGCCCGAAACCGGTCCATGCGCGCCGGCCCGCACATTGGTCGCCGTGCGGGCGATGGTGCCGGTGGTGCAGATGCCGCCGAACAGGGCGGACGCGATGTTGGCAAAGCCTTGCGCCACGAGTTCGCAGTTGGAGCGGTGCCGCCTTCCCGTCATGCCGTCGGCGACCACCGCCGATAGCAGCGATTCAATCGCGCCGAGCAGCGCAAACGCCATGGCGTCCGGCAGGACGTCGATCGCCCTGTCGAAGCTGATCGGCGGAAAGGCCGGCATCTGCAGGCTGCGCGGGATGCCGCCGAAGCGCGTGCCGATCGTTTCGGCAGGCAGCGAGAACAGCGCCGCGACAAGCGACGCCAGACTGATGGCGATCAGCATGGCGGGCCATTTCGGCCGCCACCGCTTCATCAGGGCAATGGCGACGATGGTCAGTACTGCCACGGAGGTGGCGGCGAGATTGATCGTGCCGGCGGCCTCGCCGATCGCCATCAGCTTCGGCACCAACGGTCCAGGTTCTATGCCGGGGAGCTTCAGCCCGAACAACTCGACGATCTGGCCGGAGAAGATGATGACGGCGATGCCGGCGGTGAAGCCGACGGTCACTGGGTAGGGAATGAATTTGATGTAGGTGCCAAGCCTGAGATAGCCGATGGCGAGCAGGAAGATGCCGGCCATCATCGTCGCCAGCAGCAACCCGTCGACACCGACCCGCGTCACCGTTGCCGCCACCAGCACGATGAAGGCGCCGGCCGGTCCGCCGATCTGGAAGCGGCTGCCGCCGAGCGCCGAGACGAGGAAGCCGCCGATGATGGAGGTGTAGAGCCCGCGCTCCGGCGTCACGCCCGATGCGATCGCGATCGCCATCGACAGCGGCAGCGCCACGATGGCCACAGTCAGTCCGGCGATGGCATCGGCCTTGAAATGCTCTGGTGTGTAGCCCTCGCGCAGCACCGTCACCAGCTTCGGCGTGAACAGTTCGGAAAATGTCGGCTTTGCCGGACTTTGGGCCGGTTGATGAATTGCCCGTCGGGTTCGATCCATGGACTGCCTTCCGCTCCTGATGCATGTCGTTTTGGGACGACGACATGCATAAAAACCAAGGAGGCGGCGGGATCGTCGGCAGGACTGTCGGCGGTCGCCGTCGCGACTTTTGTCGGCTCAGCCGGGCGAGTTCTGCGGCACGATCGGCTTGAGGCGCACGCCCCTGCCGCCGCGCTCGCTGACCTGGTTCTCGCCGATCAGTTCCACGCCCGCCTCATCGAGGGCCTGGATGACCTTCATCAGCGTGTCGACCACGCCCCTGACCACGCCGTCGCTCGCTTCCATGCGCTGGATGGTTGGAAGCGATACTCCGGCGCGCTCGGCGAGCGTCTTCTGATCGATGCCGGCCAGCGCCCTTGCGGCGCGCATCTGCGCGGCAGTGATCATCGGTTAAAACTCCTGTCTGAGTCTGCGCCACATGTATAATACCGCCATCATGATGGTTCAACCATCATAATGCATGTGTCAGGCGTGCACGGGCGCTTGCGTCCTGGGGAGCCCCGCGCGCTACGCGTCGTGTATCGACAGTTTTCCTGCTGGCAGGTTGCGGGCGTAAGATCGTCAACACGCTGATTTGACCGCGCCGACCGACACAGCGCCGTCTGACCAGCCGGTTCAGCCGCCGACGGTCTGCCCGCGCCATCGCTGTAGCGCCCATGCGGCCAGCCAGCACAGCATCGCCCAGGCGAAGCCGGCGCACCAGCCGGCCAGCACGTCGGATGGCCAATGAACGCCGAGATAGACGCGGCTGATGCCGACCAGCAGGGTCGTCAGCACCGCCAGTGCCAGCACATAGATCTTGGTCGTTCGCCCAGGCAGGAAGCGCGACGCCATGCTGCCCAGCGTCAAATATGTCACCGCCGACAGCATCGCGTGGCCGCTCGGAAACGAAAGCGATGCCACGTCGGCGAGATGCGAGACCAGATCGGGGCGCGGCCGGTCGATTCCGAGCTTCAGCGTGCTCGACAGGGCCTGCCCGCCCGCCACTGCTACGAAAACGAGAAACGCTGGTCCCGGCCTGTGGATCAGCAGCAGATAGACAATCACCGCCGCCGTCATCAGCACGAGCACGCTGGCGCTGCCGAGGCTGGTGATGTCGCGCATCGCCCCTTCCAGCCACAGAGGTCCGATCGGATTGTCGGGCTGGCCAGCTTCACGGAAGGCGAGCAGGATTTCTGTGTCGAAGGCGTGCGGCGTAGTGTCTCGCGCCACCTCCATCAGTTCCTCGAACCCCCACAGTCCGCCAGCGATGACCAGTCCGGCCAGCAGCACCGGGAATTCGATCCAGTTGAGCAGCTTGCTTGCGGTATTCTTCATCGGCCCAATCGTCCTACAGCGCCGCGCGTCCTTTTGAACGCGCAAAGGACGCTGTAGCACTTTAATTTTTTGCGCATGATCCTTTCCGAAAATCGGCTCCGATTTTCGGGGTCATGCGTAATTACAATTTTTGCAGATAGGGTCCGAGTGTGATCAGCGCCACAGCTGCGACGGCGAGCACGATGCCGGTGGCCTGCAACGCATTGACGCGCTCGCCGAAGAACACCAGGGCCACCACGTTCACCGACACCAGTTGGATCACCGCCGACAGGCTGAACGATACCGACATGCCGAATTCACGGATCAGCCTCAGCATGATCAGATTGCCCGCCGAATAGAGCGCCAGCGTCAAAACGATCTTGCCAAGGGTAGGCGCCAGTCCCCATTGCTTCGCCGCCGTCGCCGCCAGCAGGAAGATCACCGTTGAAATGCCGAGCTGCCCCAGTCCCCAAAAACTCACTTTTTGTCCCTCTCGAAGCGGTGCTTCCGCGCCTGCCGCGGATCTTGTTTCCGAAGCGCCGGTCGCGGTCAAGCGGGACTGATCCTGGACACGAAATCGGGGCTGGAAATTGGCCGGCAACGTCATCAAACTGTGATCTCCCGGCGATACGCGGTCAGTCAAGCAACACGCTCCAGCCATCCCAAGAAGCCAGAGGCAGGCCCCCATGACTGAACATCGCTCGACCGGACATCTTTCTCCAAACGCTCATTTCCGCACCAGCTTGCTTGAGGAAAACGATGGGCCAGGAGCCAATCCCACAGCCAACCAGACGATGGGCGAGATCATCGCCGCGCGCTTCTCGCGCCGTGGTTTCCTGCAGGGATCGCTCGCGGCAACCGCCATCGCTGCTACCGTCAGCCCGCTCGCGCTGATCCTCGCCGACAATGCCCGCGCCGCCGCCGGCTCGGCCTTCAGCTTCGACGAGGTCGAGGCAGGCGTCGACGACAAGCATCATGTCGCCGCCGGCTATGACGCCGACGTGCTGTTGCGCTGGGGCGATCCGCTGTTTGCCGATTCGCCGGAATTCGATCCGACAAAACAGTCGACGCAGGCCCAGGAAAGACAGTTTGGCTACAATAACGACTATGTCGGCTATATCCCGATCGACGGCTCGGCCGAGCATGGCCTGCTGGTGGTCAACCACGAATACACCAATCCGCATCTGATGTTCCCGGGCCTTGTCACCATCGTCGATGGCGAGGCCAAGCAGGCGCCGCTGAGCAAGGAACAGGTCGATATCGAGATGGCCGCGCATGGCGGCACCATCGTCGAAATCCGCAAGGTATCAGGCAAATGGCAGGTGGTGCGCGACGGCAAGCTCAATCGCCGCGTCACCTCCAACACCGAGATGGCACTGTCCGGCCCCGTCGCCGGCCACGACCGGGTCAAGACCAGTGCCGATCCGACCGGCACGAAGGTCTTCGGCACCGTCAACAATTGTGCCGGCGGCGTCACGCCCTGGGGCACCTACGTCATGGCCGAGGAAAACATACACGGCTATTTCTCGGGCGAGCTGCAGGAAGGCCACAAGGAAGCCGCCAACTACAAGCGCATGGGAATTCCCGAAGGCGCCTATGAATGGGCTGCGCATTACGACCGCTTCGACATCGGCAAGGAGCCGAACGAGCCGAATCGCTTCGGCTGGATCGTCGAGGTCGACGTCAACGATCCGACCTCGGTGCCGCGGAAGCGCACTGCCATGGGCCGCTTCAAGCATGAGGGCGCTGAATCGATCGTCGCCAAGGATGGCCGTGTCGTCTTCTATCTCGGCGACGACGAGCGCTTCGACTATGTCTATAAATTCGTCACGGCCGGTAAGTTCAACGCCGAGGACCGCGCCGCCAACCTGGATCTTCTCGACGACGGTACGCTCTATGTCGCCAAATTCGCCGAGGACGGTTCGATCGAATGGCGTCCCATCGTCTTCGGCCAGGGCCCGCTGACGGCGGAGAACGGCTTTGCCAGCCAAGCCGACGTGCTGATCGAGACGCGCCGTGCCGCCGACCTGCTCGGCGCCACCAGGATGGACCGCCCCGAGGACATCCAGCCCAATCCGACGACTGGCAAAGTCTACGTCATGTTGACCAACAATTCTAAACGCAAGACGGACCAGGTCGATGCCGCCAACCCGCGCGCCGAAAACGCCTTCGGCCACATCATCGAGATCGTCGAGGACGGTGGCGATTTCACTGCCGCCAAGGGCAAGTGGGAAGTGCTGTTGAAATGCGGCGATCCCTCAGTGGCCGAAGTCGGCGCCACCTTCTCGACCGCAACGACCGCCAATGGCTGGTTTGGCATGCCGGACAATTGCGCTATCGATGCGGCCGGCCGGCTTTGGGTCTCGACCGACGGCCAGGGCCCGAAGGCCACCGGCCGCACCGACGGCTTGTGGGCGGTCGACACCGAAGGCGAGGCGCGGGCGACCTCGAAACTGTTCTTCCGCGTGCCGATCGGCGCCGAACTATGCGGCCCGCTATTCACGCCCGACGACCAGACCGCCTTCGTCGCGGTTCAGCATCCGGCCGACGGCGGCGAAGACTGGGAGACTTTTGGCCGTCCCTCTTACTATGAGGACCCGTCGACCCGCTGGCCCGACTTCAAGCCCGATATGCCGGTGCGGCCGTCGGTCGTCGCCATCACCAAGCAGGGCGGTGGCAAGATCGCGGTCTAGAGGTCATCTCGCCCAAGGTGCACGCCGGTAGTCGTGGAGGAGGGGTTTTGGTTCGACCGAAGCCCCTCCTTTCTTATGCCCAATTGCCGGTCAGTTCCGCAGCCGGTAGCCGGTCCGGAAGATCCACGCGACGATCGCTATGCAGATGAGCAGGAAAACGACGGTCATGCCGAGGCTGATGCCGATCGAGACGTCGGACTTGCCGTAGAAACTCCAGCGAAAGCCGCTGACCAGATAGAGGACAGGGTTGAACAGCGTCACCGTGCGCCAGATGCCGGGCAGCATGTCGATCGAATAGAAGCTTCCGCCAAGGAACGTAAGCGGCGTGATGATCAGCAGCGGCACCAGCTGCAGCTGCTCGAAGCTTCTCGCCCAGATGCCGATGATGAACCCGAACAGGCTGAAGGTCACCGCCGTCAGCACCAGGAAGGAGAGCATCCAGAACGGATGCTCGATGGTCAGCGGCACGAACAGCGACGCGGTCCCCAGGATGATCAGGCCGAGTATGATCGACTTGGTCGCCGCACCCCCGACATAAGCGATGATGATCTCCAGATAGGACACCGGAGCCGACAGCAGCTCGTAGATCGAGCCGACGAATTTCGGGAAATAGATCGCGAAGGAGGCGTTGGAGATCGACTGCGTCAGCAGCGACAGCATGATCAGCCCCGGCACGATAAAGGCGCCGTAGCTGATGCCGTCGATCTCGGTGATGCGCGAGCCGATGGCCGAGCCGAAGACGACGAAATAGAGCGATGTCGAGATGACTGGCGAGACGATGCTCTGCAGCACGGTCCGAAAAGCGCGCGCCATCTCCATCTTGTAAATCGCCCAGACTGCACGCAGGTTCATGCGTCCTTCCTCACCAGATTCACGAAGATCTCCTCGAGCGAGCTGTTTTGCGTGTCGATATCGCGGAACTGGATGCCGGCCGTCTCGAGGTCGCGGAGCAGCGAGGCGACGCCGGGCCGTTCGCTTTGGTTGTCATAGGTGTAAATCAGTCGATCACCGTCCGGCGAAAGCTCCAGCGCGTAGCGCGACAACGTCTCGGGTATGGTGGCGAGCGGACTGCGCAGTTCCAGCAACAGCCGTTTGCGGCCGAGCGTGCGCATCAGTTCGGCCTTGTCCTCGACCAGCACGATCTCGCCGCGATTGATGACCCCGACGCGGTCGGCCATCGCCTCGGCCTCCTCGATATAGTGCGTGGTCAGGATGATGGTGACGCCATTCTCGCGCAGCCGGCGCACCATCGCCCACATGTCCTGTCGCAGCTCGACGTCGACGCCGGCTGTCGGCTCGTCGAGGAACAGCACCCTCGGTTCGTGCGACAGCGCCTTGGCGATCATCAGCCGCCGCTTCATGCCGCCGGACAAGGTGATCGCCTTGGCGTCCTTCTTGTCCCATAATGACAGGTCGCGCAGCACTTTCTCGACGAAGGCGTGGTTGGCCGGCTTGCCGAACAGGCCGCGGCTGTAGTTGACCGTCGCCCACACGCTCTCGAACGCGTCGATGGTCAGTTCCTGCGGCACCAGCCCGATGAGGCTGCGTGCGGCGCGATAATCCCGGCTGATGTCGTGGCCGTCCACGCTGACCGTGCCCGATGAGCGATTGACGATACCGCAGACGATCGAGATCAGCGTTGTCTTGCCGGCGCCGTTCGGCCCGAGCAGTGCAAAGATCTCGCCGCGCTCGATATCGAGGTTGATCTCCTTCAGCGCCTTGAAACCGGTGGCGTAGGTCTTGGTGACCCCGGAAATGGAAATGATCGATGGCATGGCTGAAAAACGGCTGCTTGAAAGGAGAACTGTGATTCAATCCGCTGAATGTCGGTGCGCGCAGCCGGAAGTCAATGGCACTCCTGACAGTTCTGGACATCGGCATGCGACGACGCATCCACCGCTGCCGCAGTCCTGCGGCGTTCCGCCTCGCGTGACGCCACGCCGCTTTGACCGCTTGGCGCATCCGGCCTATCTTCCCTGACATAGCAGCAGCCGGAGCCCACCATGGACCCGCTCATCCTTTCGCGCATCCAGTTCGGCGCGAACATCTCGTTCCATATCCTGTTTCCGGCTATCACCATCGCGCTTGGCTGGGTGCTGCTGTTCTTCAAGCTTCGCTACAACGCCACAGGCGATACCGCCTGGATGCGCGCCTATTTCACTTGGGTGAAGGTGTTCGCGCTGTCGTTTGCCATGGGCGTGGTTTCGGGCGTCACCATGAGCTTCCAGTTCGGCACCAACTGGCCGGGTTACATGGAGACCGTCGGCAACATCGCCGGCCCGCTGCTCGCCTATGAGATCCTCACCGCCTTCTTTCTCGAGGCGGCGTTCCTCGGCATCATGCTGTTCGGCTTCCGCCGCGTCTCCAACCGCATCCACACCCTGGCAACCGTGCTGGTGGCCGGCGGCACCACCCTGTCGGCCTTCTGGATCATCGCGCTCAATTCCTGGATGCAGACGCCGGTCGGCTTCGAGATGCGCAACGGCGTAGCGCACGCTACCGACTGGTGGGCGATCGTCTTCAACCCGTCCATGCCCTACCGGCTCGTCCACATGCTGCTTGCCTCCGGCCTGACGGTTTCGTTCCTGATCGCCGGCCTGTCAGCGCTGCGCTATCTCTATGGCGACCGCTCGGAATCGATGTGGAAGGCATTGCGCACCGGTGTCTTCACCGCGGCGATCCTGATCCCCATCCAGATCTTCGCCGGCGACCAGCATGGCCTCAACACGCTCGAGCATCAGCCTCAGAAGATCGCCGCCATGGAGGCCAACTGGAACACCGGCCCCAATGTGCCGCTGGTTCTTTTCGCGCTTCCCGACGAGGCGGCAAGGGAGAACAAATTCGAGGTCGCCATCCCCGATGGCGCCAGCCTCATCCTCAGGCACAGCGCCAGCGGCGTCGTGCCGGGGCTGAACGACTATGTCGGCAACCATCCGCCGGTCTTCCCGGTGTTCTGGGCTTTTCGCATCATGGTCGGCACCGGCGTCCTGATGCTCGTCGTCTCCTGGTCGGCCGCCTTTTTCCTGAAGCGACGCCACAGCCTGCCGAAATCGCTGGCCCTGATGATGGTGCCGATGGCGCTGTCCGGCTGGCTGGCGACGCTGGCCGGCTGGTACACCACCGAGATCGGCCGCCAACCCTGGTTGGTCACTGGCGTGCTCAAGACCGTCGATGCCGTCGGCCCGGTCGCCGGCAGCCAGGTCGCGCTGTCGCTTGCGGTCTATCTCATGCTCTACGCGCTGCTTCTGCTCGCCTATCTCGGCGTGCTGGTCTATCTGGCGCTGAAGGCGGCGAAGGACGGCGATACCTCGCCGCTGCCGGGCGTTCTCGACGCGCCGCTGTCGCAACCGGCGGCAAAATAGGGAGAACGGTGATGACCCTCGACTGGCCGACATTGCTCCCCCTCATCTTCGCCGGCCTGATGGGCCTTGCCATCCTGATCTACGTCATCCTCGACGGCTTCGATCTCGGCATCGGCATCTTGTTCGCGGCGGCCGAGGACGCCGAGCAGGACACGATGATCGCGGCAATAGGCCCGTTCTGGGACGCCAACGAGACCTGGCTGGTGCTGGCCGTCGGCCTGCTGCTGGTCGCCTTCCCGCTGGCGCACGGCACCATCCTCACGGCGCTCTACATGCCGGTCTTCCTGCTCCTTGTCGGCCTGATCCTGCGCGGCGTTGCCTTCGATTTCCGTGCCAAGGTGCCGGCCGGCCGGAAGCATCGCTGGAACCGCATCTTCTTCCTGGGCTCGGTCATCGCCTCCCTGGCGCAGGGCTACATGCTGGGGATCTATGTGCTCGGCCTGAATGTCGGCCTCGGCGGCATGGCCTTCGGCGCGCTGGTGGCGCTCTGCCTTGCCGCCGCCTACGCGGCGATGGGCGCGGCCTGGGTCATCTACAAGACGGAAGGCGAATTGCAGAAGAAGGCGGTGCTCTGGCTGCGCCGGGTGCTGGTGCTGACCGCGCTCGGCATGGTCGCCGTCTCGCTGGCCACGCCGCTCGCCAGTCCGCGCATCTTCGACAAGTGGTTCGTCTGGCCCGCCATGCTCTATTTGTCGCCGCTGCCGATCCTGTCGGCGGTGCTGTTCGGCTGGCTGTGGCGGCAGACCTTCCATCTGCCTAAGGCGGACGACCGCCATGCGCTGACGCCGTTCTTGACGCTGGCCGCCATCTTCACGCTGGGCTTTGCCGGGCTCGCCTGGTCGTTCTATCCCTTCGTCGTGCCTGACAGGCTGACCATCTGGCAGGCGGCGTCCGCGCCTGAAAGCCTCGCCATCATCTTGGCCGGCACGGTGGTCGTGCTGCCGATCATCATTTTCTATTCGTTTTATGCCTACCGCGTCTTCGGCGGCAAGGCGACGGATCTGACCTACGACTGACAGGCAAATCTCCGCACTGCACAATATTTAGGCAGCCTGCTGGTCGGGCGGCTTTGGATCGTGAAGAGGCCTTCCCAATCCTACTGGGAAAGGGCCGACTCGCGCTGATTTCTACGGTTTGGCATGTCTGTTGCTTTGCCCTGGCGACCAATCGGTTTTGTTCAGTCAAAGGGGAAAATAATGAACCGTCGCAATGTGTGCATGCTGGCCTTCGCCGCCGTGGCGGGAATCGCCATGGCTCCGTTCCCGCAGGCCCGGGCTGACGCCTTGAGCGACATAGGGGCGCGGGGCACCATCCGCATTGCTGTGCCACAGGATTTCCCGCCCTTCGGCAGTGTCGGCGCCGACATGACGCCGCAAGGCTACGACATCGATATCGCCAATCTGATTGGCGAAAAACTCGGCGCCAAGGTCGAGATCGTCCCGGTCACCAGCGCCAACCGCATTCCCTATCTTCAGACCAACAAGGTCGATCTGGTCATCTCCAGCCTCGGCAAGAATCCCGATCGCGAGAAGGTCATCGACTTTTCCGAAGCCTACGCCCCCTTCTACAACGGCGTGTTCGCTCCGGCAGATGTCGCGGTCGCGAAGGCGGAAGATCTCGCCGGCAAGACCGTTGGCGTCACCCGCGGCGCGATCGAGGATCTCGAACTGACCAAAGTCGTGCCCGCGAGCGTCGAGATCAAGCGCTACGAGGACAACAACGGCACTATTTCCGCTTTCCTTTCGGGCCAGGTCGAGGTGATCGCGACCGGGAATGTCGTCGCCGCCGCCATTCTCGAAAAGAACCCGCCCAAGCGGCCCGAGCTCAAGTTCCTGATCAAGAACTCGCCTTGCTACATCGGCATGAACAAGGAGGAGCCGGCGTTGATGGCCAAGATCAACGGGATCATCGCCGCTGCCAGGTCCGATGGCGCCCTCAACGCGATTTCGCAAAAATGGCTGAAGGTGGATCTGCCGGCTGACCTGTGATCGCCGCCCGCCGCATGTGGTTTAGGCCAGACCGCAAGCCATGACTTATCAGTTCGATTTCGGCTGGCTGATCGAGTCTCTGCCGGTGCTGCTGAAAGGCATCCGGATCACCGTGCAGCTCATCCTGATTGGCGCGGTGTTCGGCGTCGCCTTGGGCATTGCCTGCGCTTGGGTGCGCGCCCTCGGGCCGAAATGGCTAAGACCCGTCGTCGCGACCTATGTCGAGCTGATCCGCAACACGCCGTTCCTCATCCAGCTGTTCTTCATCTTCTTCGGCCTGCCGTCGCTTAGCATCAGGATGTCGGAACTGACCGCCGCCAATCTCGCCATGATCGTCAATCTCGGCGCCTACAGCTGCGAGATTATCCGCGCCGGCATCCAGGCCACGCCACGTGGCCAGTTCGAAGCCGGCGCTAGCCTTGCCATGACCCCGTTCCAGACCTTCTGGTACGTGGTCCTGGTCCCGGCGCTGCAGCGCATCTGGCCTGCGCTTTCGTCGCAGATCGTCATCGTCATGCTGGGTTCGGCCGTCGTTTCGCAGATCGCCGCCGAGGACCTGACGTTCGCCGCCAACTTCATCCAGTCGCGCAATTTCAGGGCCTTCGAAACCTACATCGTCTCCACTTTGATCTACCTGGCGCTTGCGATCCTGCTGCGCCAGCTGCTGGCCGGCCTGGGCTGGATGCTGTTTCCAAGGAAGGCGTCTCTATGAGACAGGCGCCATGACCGAGTTCAGCTTCTGGGACATCCTGCGCAACCTGCTTTTGGCCGCCCGTTGGACCGTTGTCCTCTCGCTGGTCTCCTTCATCGGTGGCGGCATCGTCGGTGCGGCCCTGCTTTTCCTGCGCATCGGCGGCCGGCGTGGGATACAGCATCTGTCACGCGGCTACATCCAGCTGTTCCAGGGCACGCCGCTCCTGATGCAGCTTTTTCTCGCTTTCTTCGGCCTTGGCCTGTTCGGCATCGACGTTCCCGCCTGGCTTGCCGCTTGTGTCGCGCTCATCCTGTGGACCGCCGCTTTCCTCGCCGAGATCTGGCGCGGCTGCGTCGAGAGCATCGCCAAGGGCCAATGGGAGGCGTCCGCCAGCCTCGGCATGGGTTATCTCCAGCAGATGCGCTACGTCATCCTGCCGCAGGCGCTGAAAGTGGCGGTGCCACCGACGGTCGGCTTCTCGGTGCAGGTGGTGAAGGGCACCGCGCTCACCTCCATCATCGGCTTCGTCGAATTGTCGAAGGCCGGTTCGATCGTCACCAACGCAACGTTCCAGCCGTTCACCGTCTATGGCCTGGTCGCGCTCATCTACTTTGCTTTGTGCTGGCCGCTGTCGAAATCCAGCCAGCTCCTGGAAAGGAAGCTCAATGTCGCTCATCGCAATCACTGAGGTGAAGAAGCGCTTCGGCGACAACGAGGTGCTGAAGGGGATTTCCATCGACGTCGCGCCGGGCGAGGTCGTCGCCATCATCGGCAAGAGCGGTTCGGGCAAGTCGACGCTGCTGCGCTGCATCAACGGGCTGGAGACCATCGATGAAGGCTCGATCGTCGTCGCCGGCGCGCAGTTCCTGCCCGACGAGGTTCATCTCAAGGCGCTGCGCCTAAAGGTCGGCATGATTTTTCAGCAATTCAACCTGTTCCCGCATCTCACGGCCGGCGGCAATGTCATGCTGTCGCAGATGGTGGTGAAGAAGACGCCGAAAAAGGACGCCGAAGCGGTCGCGCGAAAAATGCTCGACCGCGTCGGTCTCGTCCACAAGTTCGACGCATTGCCGGACGAACTGTCCGGCGGTCAGCAGCAGCGCGTGGCGATCGCCCGGGCGCTCGCTATGCAGCCCATCGCGCTGCTATGCGACGAGATCACCTCGGCGCTCGACCCCGAACTCGTTGCCGAAGTGCTGGCCGTCGTCAAGGAATTGGCCGCGGAAGGCATGACGCTGGTGATGGTCACCCATGAGATGCGCTTCGCCCGCGACGTCTGCTCGCGCGTCGTCTTCATGCATCAGGGCGCGTCCACGAGATCGGCGCCCCCGAGGAGGTCTTCGCCAACCCGAGGACGCCGGAGCTCAGGCAGTTTCTGGGCATGCAATAGCGGGCATTGTTGCCCGCGCGCTCGCTGGAGCATCGGATGCCGAGGGACAGCGCTCCCTTCTGTCCTGCCGGACATCTCCCCCACAAGGGCCCGTAAGGGGGAGATTAGCAGCTTTGGCGCTTCGCTCACGCCTGCGACGTTGGAGATTGGCGAAAGCCGGGATGACGGCCGATCTCCCCCCCAAGTGGGGGAGATGTCCGGCAGGACAGAGGGGGGCGCGAAGGATCGCTACAGATCGTTTTTATCCTGAGCCGCATCAGCTCTTGTTGGCGGCCATCACCAGCACCGGCTTCTCGCTGTAGAGATCCGGAAAGAGCGTCTTCAAATTCTCGACCTTGGGCAGGTCGTTGTAGACGATGTAGGGATAGGTCGGGTTCAGCGTCAAAAAGTCCTGGTGATAGTCCTCGGCTGGATAGAAGGGTTTCCCGGTCTCCAGCGTGGTCACGATCGGCTCTGGAAACACCTTCGCCTTGTCGAGCTGGGCGATATAGCTCTCGGCGATCTTCTTCTGCGCGTCACTTTCGGCAAAGATCGTCGAACGGTATTGCGGGCCGCGGTCCGGACCCTGGTAGTTCAGCTGCGTCGGATTGTGCGCGACCGAGAAATACACCTGCAGCAACTGGCCGTAGGAAATCTTGGACGGCTCATAGGTGATCTCGACGGCTTCGGCGTGCCCGGTCCGGCCGGTGCCGACCGTCTCGTAGTCGGCGGTGTCCTCGGTCCCACCGGCATAGCCGGAGACGGCGCTGGTCACGCCCTTGACGTGCTGGAACACGCCTTGCACGCCCCAGAAGCAGCCGCCGGCGAAGACCGCCTTGGCGGTGCCGGTGCCGGGTTTCTCGTCCATCGCCGGCGGCGGGATCACCACCGCCTCCTCGGCCGAGATTGCCGGCGTCTGCCACAAGGCGGCGCCGGCCGCTGCGAGCATCAGCGCCGCAAGCGCGCTCCAGGCGAATTTCGTCGACCGTTTCGCGGCGGTTTTTTCAATGCCGGTCATCTCTGATCTCCCATGCATGAGTTTACGATTATACGACAGATAGACCCGTCGCGGTTTCACATTGCCGTGCGGGCGCGTGCATTCGGCCGCGCGCCCCTTCCGGACGCGGCCTACTTGGCCGTCCCCATCTCGTTGCAGGTCTTGGTCGCCGCCTCCTTTTTCATCGCGTCGGTTTCCATGGCAGCCTTGTCCATGCAGTCCTTCATCTTGTCGGCCGCCATCGGATCCGCGGGCTTCATCGCGTAGGTCGCCGGCTTCATGGCGTCAGTCGCCATCGCATCGGCCGGCTTCATCGCATCTTCGGCGCGCGCAACGCCGCCGGCAAAAAGCACCGTCGAGCAAAGCGCGAAGGCAAGTGCCGGCAAGGTCAGGCGGGTGAGGTTGGTCATGATGGTCTCCCAGGGTTGGTGGCGCGCCGGAATGGCGATCACATCAGCTCTTCGCCGCTGCCTGGGCCTTCGTTACAGCCATCACCGCTTCGTGATCGCTCCTTCCCCTCCCACAAGGGGGAAGCCAAACGGCGTCACCCTACTCCTTCGGATTTCGAACCGCTGCCACACAAAAACGCCGCCCGGGGCGACCGGACGGCGTTGAGATCTGATGCTGTGCGGACCCGCGCCCCTTATGGGCGCCGCGGTCGCCAGCCTATTGAGTAAGCACTGTTTGCGAAGGCCGCTGATTGAAGTCGCACTTGCCGGTCACGGTGTAGAAAAAGTCGGCGTTGGACACCGGGGCCGGTACAGTCGTTCCGCCATCCTCCCAGGCCTGCTTGCTGGGTTGGCCGCACGGCACGGCGGTGAAGATGTCCACCAGTTTGCCGTTCGCGACTTCAACGCCATCGATGTACAACCGGTTCGATGTGTTCGCGTCGTTCGATTTGAGCTTGGGTGTTTGGGCCGACGGCACATCCATCTGCAGATACAGCACATCCATCAGGCTGACGTCGATCACCGCGCCGGCGCCGTTCGCGGGGGTCATGGTGTTGGTGCAGGTGGTCAGGTATTTCTTGTTGCCGCTCGTCTGTGTAATCGCGCCGGTAGGCAGGCCGTTAAAATTCTGCACCGTCTTGGTCGTGCATTTTTGTTCCTGGACCTTCGTGCTCGTCGCTCCATTGACCGTATACACGGTCGACGTGCCGTAGCCTTTCGGATCGCCAAAATTGTTGTAGACATAGCTGATCCTCATCAACGGGTTGAGCGCCGTCTCGGTGAATTTCGTGCCGTAGAGCGTCATCGTCTTGTTCCAATGGCCCGACACCTTGTCGACCTTGAACGTGGTCTGCACCAGCGCCGGCCGCTTGCGCACCGCCGACGCGACGCCGATCTGCACCGTGTCGACGTGGGCGATCTGCATGAAGTTCGTCGGCATGGCAAACTTGGCCGAAGCATCGATGCTAGCGGTGCCGTCGGCGGCGACGACGAAGCTGTCGAGCTTGGCGGTGCCTTGCCCGCTATTGGCCGTAAACGACTCCTGCAGCTTCACCTGACGGTCCGCCAGTGACGTGCTGGTTGGCAGCGTCGTGATCGACAGCGTCGCGGCATCGAGCGCATTCTGCATCGATCCCTTGGTCGCAACGGCTGAGTTGTAGTCGATTGAAAAGCCCAGAGCGGCACACATCGGGATAAGCATGATAGCGAGTATCGGCGCGAGGGAGCCGCTCTCGGAATTGAGAAAATGACGTCCAGACTGTGGCATTGCTTGGCCCCCAAACGGTGACAGATCGTGGCCTGTCACGCAGGGCGCGGACTATGCCCTAATCTGATGGATCAAAGTTTAACGGCTTTGCGCCCGGCGGCGGCTTATGCGCCGCGCCCGCCGCCGCTTGCCCGGGCAAGCTCCCCCTGCTAAAGCGCGCGACATGACCACGCCGATCAAGAACATCCGCAATTTCTCCATCGTCGCCCATATCGACCATGGCAAATCCACGCTTGCCGACCGGCTGATCCAGTCCACCGGCGGGCTGGAGCTGCGCGACATGAAGGAGCAGGTGCTGGACTCGATGGATATCGAGCGCGAGCGCGGCATCACCATCAAGGCGCAGACGGTGCGGTTGAAATACCGCGCCAACAATGGCGGGGACTATATCCTCAACCTGATCGACACGCCCGGCCATGTCGACTTCGCCTACGAAGTGTCGCGGTCGCTGGCCGCCTGCGAAGGCTCGCTGCTGGTCGTCGATGCCTCGCAAGGGGTCGAGGCGCAGACGCTGGCCAATGTCTACCAGGCCATCGACAACAACCACGAGATCGTCGTGGTGCTGAACAAGGTCGATCTGCCGGCCGCCGAGCCCGAGCGCATCCGCGAGCAGGTCGAGGAGGTGATCGGCATCGACGCCACCAACGCCGTGCTGATCTCGGCCAAGACGGGGCTCGGCATTCCCGACGTGCTGGAGGCGATCGTCAACGATTTGCCGCCGCCGCGCGAGGGCGACATCACAGCACCGCTGAAGGCGATGCTGGTCGACAGCTGGTACGACGCCTATCTCGGCGTCATCGTGCTGGTCCGCATCATCGACGGCGTGCTGAAGAAGGGCCAGACCATCCGCATGATGGGTACCGGCGCCAAGTACCTGGTCGAGCGCACCGGCGTCTTCACGCCTGCCCGCATCAATGTCGACGAGCTCGGCCCCGGCGAGTTCGGCTTCTTCACCGGCTCGATCAAGGAAGTGGCCGACACCCGCGTCGGCGACACCATCACCGAGGACAAGCGCCAGACGGCGCAGGCCCTGCCGGGCTTCAAGCCGGCGCAGCCGGTGGTGTTCTGCGGCCTGTTCCCGGTCGACGCCGCCGATTTCGAGGATCTGCGCGCCGCGGTCGGCAAGCTGCGCCTCAACGACGCTTCTTTCTCCTACGAAATGGAAACCAGTGCTGCGCTTGGCTTCGGCTATCGCTGCGGCTTCCTTGGCTTGCTGCATCTCGAAATCATCCAGGAGCGGCTGGAGCGCGAGTTCAACCTCGACCTCATCGCCACGGCGCCTAGCGTGGTCTACCGCCTGCTGTTGAACGACGGCACGACGAAGGAACTGCACAACCCGGCCGACATGCCCGACGTGGTCAAAATCCGGGCGATCGAGGAGCCATGGATCCGCGCCACCATCCTGACGCCGGACGAGTATCTCGGCGGCATTCTAAAACTCTGCCAGGACCGGCGCGGCATCCAGGCCGACCTGTCCTATGTCGGCAAGCGCGCCATGCTAACCTACGACCTGCCGCTCAACGAGGTCGTCTTCGACTTCTATGACCGGCTGAAGTCGATCTCCAAGGGCTACGCCTCCTTCGACTATCATTTGACCGACTATAAGGAGGGCGACCTGGTGAAAATGTCGATCCTGGTCAACGAGGAGCCGGTCGACGCGCTGTCGATGCTGGTCCACCGCACGGCGGCGGAAAAGCGCGGCCGCCAGATGTGCGAGAAGCTGAAGGAGCTGATCCCGAACCATCTGTTCAAGATCCCGATCCAGGCCGCGATCGGCGGCAAGGTCATTGCCCGCGAAACGATCTCGGCGCTGCGCAAGGACGTCACCGCCAAATGCTACGGCGGCGACGTCTCGCGCAAGCGCAAGCTGCTCGACAAGCAGAAAGAGGGCAAGAAGCGGATGCGCCAGTTCGGCAAGGTGGATATCCCGCAGGAGGCGTTTATCCAGGCCTTGAAGATGGGGGATTGAGAGGCCGGCCTTCGGCCGGACGCGGTGGGTCGATGCGAGCGAAAATCCGGGTGGGAGCTGCTCGCGGCAGCAGGTCCCACCCCGGGGGGTGCGGCAGTGGAGTGACTTGATAACTTGATCAACGGATCCGGCGACGAAACTGAAGCACGTTCCCACTCTCTAAATCGAGCATTTCCGCCGCAGGCCTAAGTCGCACAATAGACATCTCACTCAGATTTGCGCCATCAAAGGTTCCTTCGTCTAAGGAAGCCAGTTGCTCCAACTCTTGGGAAGGCAGAGGCAGGGCAGACAGAATAGTCGATTTGGCAAATCCACCAGATCCTAGGATTGCTTCGAAGCCCCTCCGCAACATTCGCGGCCGTTCAAGCGGCATATCGCGAGGCGAGTCGTACGGTTCCCGGAGAGCACCCCGCCACCTTCTAACAGTCATTGAGCGGAAAAGCTGCGCCTTTCCTTCTTCATCGGTAAGACCGAGATCGTAAGCGCGCATTATCATCGCGCTAATAGACATCCCCCAACGTCTCTTAAGAGCGCAAAAATAATCCAGAGAGACAGCTCCAACCTCCGAAATAAATGCTTCGCGTGGAAAAAGCATTGCACCGGCAAATCTATGAGCCTGTTGCTCAATTAATTTGTGGGCCAGCGGCATCTTCGCTTGCTCAGGTGTTACATACTTATGGAGCACGAGATGGCCTAATTCATGGGCGGCATCGAAACGAGCACGAGCGCAACTTACATTTTCCACGTTGATTCCGACAAAAGCCTTTTGCAAAAGCTTGGATGTAAAACAAAACCCATCCTGCTTGTCGGATGGGATTCTTAAAGTAGCTACGGGGATGCCCGCGTTCTCCAACGCAAGGATCATATCGGGTATTGGCTCTGCCCGCAGTTTCCAATGCGAGCGGAGGTCGCTAGCGGCACGCTCGATATTATTATTTGTAATCAGGTGGAAGTTCTCTGGGATATCCAGATCAGGTAAAGAGAATGAAGAGAAATCGACCTCTGTATGCAAGAAGGAGTAAATTTCGCATAGCCAGCGAATTCGTTGCTCGGTCATCTCACGAGCATTCTTACTTTCAGAGGCCCGAGACCGCCAGTGAACGAGATCAATCGTTTCATTCCACGCTGGTGTCAGAAAAAAACTGGGAGGGAACTGCAGCTTTTCCGCAATTGTGCTGACTCGATGAGCCTGTGGCTTATCGTTACCGTCCTCGTAGCGCGAAATTGCTGCGCCGGTAACGCCGACTAAATCTCCAAGCGTATTTTTGAACATGCCTCGGGCAAGTCTAGCCTCCTTCAGCCGCTCGCCGCGAAAGTTTGGGGCACCAAAACTCATTGATCAAACTCTGATGATTTTATTTTGTTTCTTGAGACGGACTACCACTTCGTCTTTTTGGAGCTGTGGACGATAGACCTCCTTTCCGTCATCTGGCGACACGGGCGGACGTCCTATACCGAACATCGCGATGCGATGTAGGTCTAACCTCGTTATCCACGTCGCATAGTCGCCGTCTGGAACTGCAAGCATCAGTCCGCCCAGCGCACGATCCCTTCTCGTAAAGCGAGGACCGGACGCCCCGTGCAGCAACACAGCAAGGATTCCGCCTGACCAATCTAGGTCACGATTGGGAATATCGCCAAAGTTGAGCTCAAGCTGGCGAATCAAACCATGTGTGTCAGCCAATTCTCGTTTGTAGTCGGCAATCCGAGGTGCGTCCGACAGCTCCAGAAATGGTTCTTGAATGACAACAATTCGGCCCATCTTCAGCAGGATTTTTCCTGCCCATTGCATTCCAGATACCGAAAACTATACGGCACACCGTGCTGTTGCGACGCGAATACCATCGCTCTGATTGCGCAGCTGGATCGACGCGCCGCAAACTCTGCAAGCTTCAGCTCGAGGGGAAGCGCACTATCCGCGCGAAGCTCTTCATAGAGACGATCATAGCGCCAGGCGATATCTATCGAGAGTGTCTCAACGAACTCGGGATTGAGGTCGTAACGAAGGATTTCATGTGTTTGCTCTAAAAGCTCAGACACCCACCGAATCCTTTGCTAGCGAGATGACTTAAGCGAATCAACACTTTTGTGGTAAAAAGTCAAGCGTGCTAGGACTACGGTCCTTTCTCTCTGCCATGCGCCGCTCGACACCTCCTTGGCGCCCAACAATCGCCATCCACCATTTCGCCCTATAAATCGTTGTCGAAAGTGCGGATCGCCGTCCATCCGGGGACGCAGTCCGGCGCAACCGCGGCCGCCTAGAGTTGGCAGTATATAAAACTGAAAATTTTTGCCCCACGCTTGTAACCGCCAGGGGGCGCTTCGGCTCTTTCATCGATCACAGCGGCGGTGAATGCTTCATCGAGCCGCATAGTCTTCCAGCCGGTACCTTCATTGCTATCGCTGCCGCCGCGCATTTGGTAAACGCTCATGGCGTCGTTGCCAGCTGTGGTGACGCCAACGGTGTGGACCTCGACCACTCGAAAGAAGCCATCATAGCGAAGCTCCAGGCGCTTACCGCTTCGCAATGCATCGCAGGCAACGTTCCGCCAGAGCATGATCGGGCCTCACAAAACCATACGCTACATGGTGTCTGAGTCTGGATGGGTTTGTCGAGTGTACAATCGCCTTGGAACACGCCCCCATCCATAGCCTCCGAGGGGGGCGCTGTCCCGCCGGCATATCGATCAAACGGCGCTGCGAACTTCACTGGTTCTCGGTTTAGTCGAGCGATGCGTTGGCGATCCTTCACGCCCCCCTCTGTCCTGCCGGACATCTCCCCCACGAGGTCCCACGAGGGGGGAGATCGCTACTTGACGCCGTTCGCGCGGCAGCCCTAGCCTGCTGCCATCCACAGGAGACCCCACCCATGGCCGGCACGGTCGAAGGCGAAAAAATCGATGTCGGCTTTTCCGGCCGGCGCTGCATCCATTCGCGCAATTGCGTGCTTGGCGATCCGCATGTCTTCGTGCCCAACGCGCCCGGCCAGTGGATCCATCCCGAGGCGGCCAGCGTCGAGAAGATCGTGGCGATCGCCGAAAGCTGCCCGTCGGGCGCCATCACCTATGTCAGGAAGGATGGCGGCCCGCAGGAACAGCCGCCGGTGGTCAACATTGTGCGGCTCAGGGAAAACGGCCCTCTGGCCGTTCATGCCGAGATCGTGCTTGGCGGCGAGACGTTTTTTCGCGCCACGCTCTGCCGCTGCGGTGCGTCGGAGAACAAGCCGTTGTGCGACGGCAGCCACAGCAAGTCAGGCTTTGCCGCCACCGGCGAGCCGCCGCTGAAGGACACGCCGGCGCTGGACGCGCGAAACGGCCCGCTGACGGTGACGCCGACCACCAACGGCCCGCTCAGGCTCGAAGGCAATGTCGAGATCGTCACCGGCACCGGCCACACGGTCGACCGCACCACGCGCACCTTCCTCTGCCGCTGCGGCCATTCGGCCAACAAGCCGTTCTGCGATGGCAGCCACAAGCGCGTGGGATTTGTGGGGTAGGCGGTCAAGCGCTCGCCGCCAATCTCGGCCTTCGACAACTGCGCCCGGTTGATGTTAGTGTCCGATCCAAAAAGGAGTGAGTGATTTCAGCAGGTTGTGATTCTGTCGGATTGCTGAGATTCGACGGAGATCACGATGCCTTGGACCGA